>DALYUA010000334.1:0-4058 GCA_031993245.1 Buttiauxella sp.
ACCCTCACCGTCACCGCGCCTTCGCTGATTAACTACGGCATCATTCAGGGCGGCACCGCCGCTCGCCTCAGCGGTATGAACACCGCCCGCAACGACGGGAGAATGCTTTCAGGCGGCGAGCTAACCTTCACCAGCGGTTCCCTGACCAACAACGGCTGGCTGCAGGCGGGCCAGCTGGTGCTGAACGCCACAACGGCAATCAACAACGGAACGCTTCTCGCGGAGCAGCAGGGCACGATAGCCGGTAACAGCCTGACGAATGCGGGCCTGGCTCAGGCTGATAACCTGACGGTGAATTATAAGCAGTTAACCAACGGCGGCACCGTGTTGGGTAATTCAGGACTAAACGTTACGGCCAGCCAGGTGAATCATCAGGCCGCCGGGAGGTTATTCAGCGGTGGAAACCTGACGCTGACCAGCGCAGGGTTAGACCAGCTGGGCCAGATCGTGGCGCTGGGGAATCTGACGCTGAAGCTAACCAATGCTTTCACCGCTAAAAACGTGCTTGCCGCCGGGAATGCGCTGTCAATCAGTAGCAACGGCGCCATCATCAATAACGCCGTGATGCAGGGCCAGGCCGTAAACCTGACCGCAGGCGGCGCACTGACCAATAACGGCCAGATAACCACCGGCAGCGGAGCCAGCACGCTTTCGGGCAGCCAGATTGCGATGAATGCCGCAGGCACGTTGCAGGCGGGCGGCGACGTAGCGTTAAACAGCCGCGGCGATATTACCGTGGACGGCTTCCTCGGTACGGCAGGCAGCCTGACGCTTAACGCAGCCGGGAGCCTGTTGAACACCGCGCTGCTGTACGCCGGGAATAACATGTACCTGCTGGCGAACAGTATCAAAAACCAGCGCGGCGATATTCTGGCGGGCAACAGCCTGTGGATGCAACGCGATATGGCGGGCAATGCCAATACCGAAGTGGTGAATACCTCCGGCAGCATTGAGACGCAGCGCGGGGATATTACTGTTAAAACCGGGCATCTGTTGAATGAAGCTGAAGGTCTGACCATCAGTCAGTATGAAAAGGAGTATCCGGATGCGATCCCTGGGTTAAATGGGAAACTGTCTGGCTGGTATCCAGGAAAGAAACAGCCGGATATTGAAGTCAATATAGAAGAAGAGTGGAAGCACAACGGAGACAATGTTGTCTGGAGAAGCGAGGAGGAATGCGCAGGCAGCGGTGCTATCGGTAGTGGTGCTTGCCGAGATGTCTACTACTACCGGTTAAAAGGGGAAGATACCCGCCGGTATCTGCTGGGTGAGTCAGTTGTTTCGGCGTCTGCTACAGGTGGTGCCGCACGTATTGCCGCAGGGCGAGATATCGCCATCAATGCCGGCACGCTCGATAATCGCGCGAGCCATATTTTAGCGGGACGTAATGCCAGGCTTACGGGTGGTACCTTGAACAACCTTTCAGCTGAAGGTGGGCGTCAGGCGATATATGTTAATGCAGAGTATCGTTGTGAGTGGTTTTACAGTGACTGTGACAGCAGTCGTTGGCAGCCTTTGGCAAAACTTAATGACGATACCTGGGCCTGGGCAGTCTCACGAAGATTTGGCGTAGTACCATACATACTAGGTGAAAGAACGACTGAATTTACGCCGGATGGCAGCGTATACCGCTCCGTAATCCAGGCGGGCGGCAATGTCGTCGCTAACTTCACCAGCGATATCAGCAACACTACCACTACGGCCAACGCAGGCGGCGTCAGCAATACCATTACCGCCCCAACCCTGAATACCCTTAGCAACCAGTCTATTAGCGGTGGCGTACAGAAACAGAATCTTGCTAACGCCGATAAAGCCGCCGTTGGCTCCCCGCAGTGGAACGACCAGCTGCAAAACGCTCTGCAACAAATCAACGGCGGAAGCGGGCTGGAGAGTTCTGGCGGCAACCTCGCCGGGCTGGATAACTATGCTGTGAACGGCTCGGGCAATGCCAGTCTTGGTAGCGCCGCGTCGCTGGAAAATGGTGCTTCTAAAGGCGCGAATTTGAAGGATCCTCAGCAGCATCAAAGCAGCGGCGTGGACACCAGCGCCTGGCCGTTGCCATCCGGTAATAATGGATATTTCGTTACCGCCACCGATCCTGACAGCCCCTATTTGATCACCACCAACCCTAAACTGGATGGCCTGGGTCAGCTGGATCAAAGCCTGTTCGGCGATCTGTATGCGCTGATGGGCATGAAGCCCGGCAGCGCTCCACGGGAAACCAACAGCACTTATACCAATCAGAATAAATTCCTCGGCTCGGCGTACTTCCTCGACCGTCTGAACCTGCACCCGGAATACGATTATCGTTTCCTCGGCGACGCGGCTTTTGATACGCGCTACGTCAGCAACTATATGCTGAACCAGACCGGCAGCCGCTATATCAACGGTATCGGTTCCGATCTGGACCAGATGCAGTACCTGATTGACAACGCGGCGCAGGCCCAAAGTTCGCTCGGCCTGCAGTTTGGCGTGGCGCTCACCGCCGCGCAGATAGCTGCCCTCGACAAGAGCATTATCTGGTGGGAAGCCGCCACGGTGAACGGCCAGACGGTGATGATACCGAAAGTGTACCTGTCGCCAAAAGACGTGACGATTAACAACGGCAGCGTGATTGCAGGCAATAACGTCTCGCTCAGCGGCGGCAATATCACTAACAGCGGCAGCACCCTGACCGCAAACAACAACCTGAGCCTCAACGGCCAGAACAGCATCAGCAACCTGAACAATGGCCTGATGAGCGCGGGCGGCAACCTGAATTTGAGTGCCATCGGCGATATCAACAATATCGGTTCGACCATTGCCGGAAAAACCGTCGCGCTCGAAAGCCTGGACGGCAGCATCAATAACGTCACCCTGGCGGATACATGGAGCCTCGGGGGGGGAGGCAAATACGGGAACGTTGGCATGTCCGGCACCACGCTGGGCAACACGGCATCCATCACCTCTCTCGATTCCCTGAGCCTGAGCGCGGGCCAGGATATCAATATCACCGGCGCGAACGTGGCCGCCGGAGGCAACCTGCTGATGAATGCCTGGAGCGATATCGCGGTCACGGCGAACGAGATGACCAGCAGCTACAGCCAGTCGGGCTTCCGGGGCAAAAACGCGACGAGTAACTCCTCCACGACCAGCCAGGGTAGCACCATCACCGCAGGCGGTAGCATGGGGATGCAGGCGGGCAACGACCTGACGCTTGAAGCCAGCGCGGTGAACGCGGGCGGCAATGCGACGCTTATTGCAGGCAACGACCTGAACCTCAACGCGGCGCAGACCAGCGAAAGCGCGAGCAGGGGTAAAAGCGAATCCCACAGCACCGGCGTGGATCGCACCACCGTCAGCAGCGGCGGTGACCTGACCCTTGCTGCAGGCCGGGACATCACCAGCCAGGCGGCAGGCATTGCCGCAGAAGGCGACGTGGCGATGCAGGCGGGACGCGACGTGAACCTGCTGGCGCAGGAAACCACGGAAGGCAGCAGTTATAAATCAGGTAAGAAAAAGGAAATCACTGAATCCGTCCGCCAGCAGGGGACCGAAATTCTCAGCGGCGGAGACACCACCCTCATTGCTGGCCGGGATGTCACCGCTGAGGCTTCGCAGGTGGTGGCCGGAGGCGATATCGGGCTGAACGCCGGGCGTGACGTGACGCTCACCACCGCGACGGAAAGTGACTATCACTACAAAGAAGAGAAGAAGAAAAGCGGCGGCTTCCTCAGCAAAAAGACCACCCATACGATCAGCGAAGACAGCAGCACAGGCGAGAAAGGTTCCCTGCTTTCCGGAAACAGCGTCACCGTCAACGCAGGTAACGATCTGAAGGTCAAAGGTTCAGACGTGGTGGCCGACCGGGACGTGGTGCTGGGTGCCGGCAACGATGTCTCGGTTACTGCGGCCACCGAAACTGATACCTCCTGGCGCTTTAAAGAAGAGAAGAAGTCAGGTCTGATGGGGACGGGGGGAATTGGGATCACCGTCGGTACCACTAAGAGTACCCATGACCGCCGCGAGGCGGGCACGACGCAGAGTCAGAGCGCGTCGACCATAGGTTCAACAGCCGG
>DALYUA010000335.1:0-4057 GCA_031993245.1 Buttiauxella sp.
ATATTTTCAAAAAACTATGATTAATTATCAGCAGGCTCAAAGCCTTGCATCATTAAAAGTTGCTCAGTGTCAAAATTCGAATCCTGCACCAACATAGCTTAAGCATTTGTCTGTATACGTAGTTTTGAGCAGGCCGAAGTTTAGCACCTCGGATGAATCTGATCAGCACTTGATCAACTACCAGATATGAAATACTGTTTATGTATACAGTATAAATCAACGGAGGGGTTATGCTCATATCCACAGCTCCACGCGTTAAGCTCGAAGAAATATGCAACTTAAACCCATCATCGTGCATTGTTGAGACAGCGGGAGGGTATGCGATAGTGCAGCCTGATTTACCGACATCAGATGGGGCAAGACTGCTTATTGCGTGCTTCGGAACGCTGCAGTTTGCCGCAATCCAGGGTGGCGTGATCATTACAGAAGACGGCGAAGCGATAGAAGATGATGCTTCAGAGGATGTGAGGATAGTCGGTGTTGTAACATTCTTTATTAATGGTGCTGGGGCTTATACCGATGATATGCCTTGCATGTGATGTGCAGCGCAATAAATAAGCATTTGATATAAGTCGGGAAAATTTACATATTACGTAACATGCTAATTCTTAATGAAGATGTTTGATAAAGAAGTGAGGGCAGGAAGAAATAAGCGTAGCGAGGTACTTGATCGGTTTCGTGGTTAAATCTACTGTATATAAATACAGTGAATGTTTTGGAACCAATCATCATGGAATTTTATCAACTCACAGAACTACGCCCGATTTCGTTATTGCCGCTTTTCAGTGACCTTGTTCAATGTGGTTTTCCGAGCCCAGCCCAGGATTACGTAGAGAAACGTATAGATTTGAATGAGTTGCTAGTTGCTCACCCGAGCGCGACTTACTTCGTTAAAGCCGCAGGCGACTCAATGATCGACGGCGGAATAAGCGACGGAGATTTGCTGGTAGTTGATAGCTCCCGGACCGCAGAACACGGCGATATTGTCATCGCTGCGGTCGGCGGAGAGTTCACAGTAAAGCAGTTGCAGTTACGCCCTACAGTTCAGCTAAACCCTCTCAACAGTGCATATAGCCCTATTGTTATTGACAGTGAAGAAGGGCTGGATGTCTTCGGCGTCGTTACATTTATCGTCAAATCAGCGAACTGAAATATGTTCGCGCTCTGCGATGTAAACTCGTTCTATGCGTCATGCGAGACAGTTTTTCGTCCTGATTTGTGGGGGCGGCCGGTGGTTGTTCTCTCGAATAATGACGGATGCGTTATTGCCCGCAGCGCAGAAGCAAAGGCGATCGGCATTACGATGGGGGAGGCGTTCTTTAAGCAGCGCGAACTGTTCCGGCGACATGACGTCGTTTGCTTCAGCAGTAACTATGAACTGTATGCAGATATGTCTAATCGTGTGATGACGACGCTTGAAGAGATGAGCCCGCGCTGCGAAATTTACAGCATTGATGAGGCCTTCTGCGATTTAACTGGCGTGCGGAACTGCCGGGACTTAACAGACTTTGGCAGAGAAATGCGCGCTACCGTTCTGCAGCGAACACACTTAACCGTTGGTGTAGGCATCGCCCAGACAAAGACCCTCGCGAAACTTGCAAACCACGCTGCTAAGAAGTGGCAGCGCCAGACAGGGGGTGTCGTCGATCTGTCGAACTTGGAGCGTCAGCGCAAGCTGATGGCCGCATTGCCCGTCGACGAAGTGTGGGGAGTTGGGCGCAGAATCAGTAAAAAGCTTGAGTCGATGGGCATTAAAACCGTGCTGCAGCTTGCAGACACTAACCTTCCATTTATTCGTAAGCACTTCAATGTCGTGCTTGAACGCACCGTTCGTGAGCTGCGCGGCGAGCCATGCCTTGGGCTTGAAGAGTTCGCGCCAACAAAGCAAGAGATAGTGTGCTCCCGGTCGTTCGGCGGGCGTATCACAGAGTACGAGGACATGCACCAGGCGATCTGCAGCTACGCAGCGCGCGGCGCCGAAAAGCTCAGGGGCGAGCATCAGTATTGCCGACATGTATCCGCGTTTGTTAAGACCAGTCCTTTTGCATTGAACGAGCCGTATTACGGCAACCAGGCATCTGTAAAACTCCTCACACCTTCACAGGACACGCGCGACATCATCGGCGCGGCTATACATTGTCTGGATAAAATCTGGAAGCCCGGCTATCGATATCAGAAAGGCGGGATTATGCTGGGAGACTTCTTCAGCCATGGCGTTGCGCAGCTTAACTTGTTCGATGACAACGCTCCGAGAGCCAACAGCGAGAAGCTAATGGAAGTGCTCGACCATCTGAACGCTAAGGATGGGAGGGGGACCCTTTATTTTGCGGGCCAGGGTATTCAGCAGCCGTGGCACATGAAGCGTGAAATGCTTTCTCCACGGTATACAACCCGCTATGAAGATCTGTTGGTAGTGAAGTGAATTGTCAAAAAGAAGGTGCGCACCTGAAAACTTATGACAATCCAAGAGTAGGGGCTGATGAGCAGCGTGTAAATAATGGCTGCTCAATTCTGGAATGCTTCTCGAAGAAAATTGATGGGGCATGTATGGGGCAAAAAATTACCGCAAACTTGCATGAACTATCTGTAGTAGTCCTGCCTGCTTGCGGTAACACTCTGCTTTAATGCTGGATATTTCGCGTACTTTCGTGCTCTACAAAACTAGCTCCTCATATCATGAACATGCAGGTTTAACTGTAAAAGCCATCTGATAAAGAGAGCTATCAGATGGCTTTTGCATAAAGGCAGAAGGGCGCAGTCATTCTCGTTAGTCCGGGAGGGCGGAATCCACCATACACAGATCCCAGCCGGTTACCGTATTCCAGTATTGCTTCTCTCGCTCCAGATCCAGCAAGAGCAGCGCATTTTCGTTGAACCAGTTATCCGGGAAACGCAGCGTCCAGTGGTTATAGTCAGTTTCCAGTACTAACGACGCGGGTGTGGTCGTCGCCTGGCGCTGATTATTGAGCAAGGTTCCCAGACGAATAATCTGGATAAGCGGCAATACCTGTTTCTTCTTATACAGCGTAAAATCCGGGATCTCTTCGAGCTTCAGGCCCTTGCGATGAAAACGCACCAGGGTGGCCATAGCCAGCTGCTGCTCCTGATTAAATCCCGGCAGATTGCTGTTCTGCAGAATATAGGCCGAGTGGCGATGATAGCCGCTGTGGCTAATATTCAACCCTACTTCATGGAGCAGCGCTCCCCAGCGTAATAAATCGGCTAGTTGGGGTGAGGCATATTTAGGGTTTTGTTGTTGCCATTGCTGATACAGATCCAGGCTTGTGGAGAGCACCCTTGTGGCCTGGTCGCGGTCAATATTGTACTGGTTAGCCAGGCTTTCGGCGGTGCGACTGCGAATATCCATATGCCGGAAGCGGCCTTCCATTTCATACAGCACGCCTTCACGCAGCGCACAGTCAGAATAACGTAATGCCTTAATCGACAGCGCGGTAAAGACGCCGATTAAGATAGCCAGTCCGGGGATAAAAACGGGGGCGCGATCGTCGCTAAGACCGGGCAGGCTCAGGGCGCTAACGTTTTTGTATTCCAGCACTTTATCGCGCAGCATATGCAGGCGCGGCAGGGTGATGATGCCGTCTTTTTCCCCCATCTCCATGAGCACTTCGTGAATAGCTTTTATGCTGCCGGAGGTGCCCAGGGCCACGTCCCAGCCGTGGGTACGATACTGCGGGGCAAGGCTTTCAAGCTTTTGCAGCGCCGCGATGCAGGCACGGTTAAATTGCGAAGCGCTGATTTCCCCAGCGGGAAAAAACATGTTCGCAAAACTGACGCATCCCATGCGACGGCTTTCGACAAGCGTGGGTTCAAAATTCTCGCCTGTCACCATTTCCGTGGAGCCGCCGCCGATATCGACTACCAGCTTACGGCCTCTTTCAGGCTGCGTATGCTCAACCCCCATAAAAATGAGGCGCGCCTCTTCCTGGCCGGAAATAATCTCAATAGGGTAAGGAATAACTTTGCTGGCGCGCTTTAAAAAATCGAGCGCGTTAACGGCCTGGCGCAGAGTATGGGTGCCCACGATGCAGATATTAGC
>DALYUA010000336.1:0-4055 GCA_031993245.1 Buttiauxella sp.
ACGCATTACCCGGGCCTGTCGTATTATTGAGGCGAGTGCTGAACCGCTTACGCTTGCGGCGCTTTCAGCCCGGGTGGCAATGAGCCCTTTCCATTTTCATCGTCTGTTTAAAAGCGTGACCGGTCTGACCCCTAACGCATGGCAGAAAGCGCTGCGGACACAAAGATTACGCGACCAGTTGGCGCAAGGCGAACCGGTTACCCGTGCCGCCTATGATGCCGGTTACCA
Source organism: Buttiauxella sp. (assembly GCA_031993245.1). Taxonomy (GTDB): domain Bacteria; phylum Pseudomonadota; class Gammaproteobacteria; order Enterobacterales; family Enterobacteriaceae; genus Dryocola. Next base: position 229 of record DALYUA010000336.1, read on the forward strand.
GTCGGGCAGTCAGTTTTACCAACAGGCGGATGCCGCGCTTGGCATGACTGCACGCCAGTATCGCCAGGGCGGCGAGCGGGTAGCGATCCGCTTTGTGGTCGGCACCTGCCTGCTTGGCGAGTTTCTTGTTGCCCAAAGCGAACGCGGGATTTGTGCCGTTTTGCTGGGCAACGCGCCGGAAAGGTTAATTGCTGAACTGGAGACCCTGTTTCCGCATGCTAAATTAGTATCTGATGATGACGGTTTTGCTGAGCGCGTTGCACAGGTGGTGAGCTTTATGGAGCATCCTGCTCGGCAATTTGATCTGCCGCTCGACATTCAGGGCACTGCTTTTCAGCAGCAGGTCTGGCAAGCGCTGCGGGCGATCCCGCCGGGTGAAACCGCAAGCTATCAGGAGATCGCTGTACGTATTGGCAAACCTGCGGCGGTAAGGGCGGTAGCTGGTGCCTGTGCGGCCAACCGGCTTGCAGTGATCGTTCCCTGCCATCGCGTTGTACGCAATGACGGGGCGCTTTCCGGCTACCGCTGGGGCGTTGAGCGTAAACAACAGCTTCTGAACATTGAATCGGAAGAGAGGAAAGAATAATGCTCGATCTCTTTGCGGATGAAACTCCCTGGCAGGAACCGCTGGCAGAAGGCGCCGTTATTCTGCGGCGCTTTGCCCGCGCCGATGCCGACGAGTTAATTAAGCAGATCGAGAATGTGGCGCAGCGTTCACCGTTCCGCCAGATGGTGACGCCGGGCGGCTATACTATGTCGGTGGCGATGACCAACTGCGGCGATCGAGGCTGGACAACCAGGCAGCGCGGCTACCTCTACTCGCCGGACGATCCCCTGACGGGGAAGCCGTGGCCCGCGATGCCGCAGGCTTTTCGGCGCTTATCCGATACGGCTTCAGCCGCTGCGGGCTACCGTGATTTTTGTCCGGATGCGTGTCTCATCAACCGCTACGCGCCAGGTGCGAAACTTTCACTTCATCAGGATAAAGACGAGCCTGATTTGCAGCAGCCGATCGTTTCTGTTTCGCTGGGGTTACCGGCTGTTTTCCAGTTTGGCGGCCTGAAACGTAACGATCCGCTGGTGCGGATTATGCTGGAGCACGGCGATGTGGTGGTGTGGGGTGGCGCGTCCCGTCTGTTCTATCACGGTATTTTGCCGCTAAAACCCGGTCACCACCCCGCCACTGGCGAAGTGCGCTATAACCTCACCTTTCGTTGCACCGGAAAAAGCGAATAAAAATAAGAATTATTCTTGCTGTTGAAAGATTGCCGTTTAAACTGCTCGCTGTTTTTGTTAGCGGGTAATAGCGATGGAACTTTTACGAGTAGTTTACCGGCAGTATCGCTGGCCTTTCCTGATGGTAATGGCGTTAAGCCTCGCCAGCGCGGCGTTGGGTATTGGCCTTATCGCCTTTATTAATCAGCGGTTGATTGAAACCCCGGATATTTCCTTAAGTGTGCTGCCTGAATTCCTCGGCCTGCTGCTATTGTTGATGGCTGTAACGCTCGGCTCGCAGCTGGCGCTCACCACGCTTGGCCACCACTTCGTGTTTCGCCTGCGCAGTGAATTTATCAAACGTTTAATGGATACCCACGTCGAACGTATTGAACAGCTCGGCAGCGCCGCGTTGCTGGCGGGCCTGACCAGCGATGTGCGTAACATTACCATCGCGTTTGTTCGCCTGCCGGAACTGGTGCAGGGCATTATTCTGACCTTTGGCTCCGCGGCTTATCTTGCGTGGCTTTCACCCAAAATGCTTGGCGTAACCGCAATCTGGGTTGCGATAACTATTCTGGGCGGCTATTTGCTGGTGGCCCGTGTTTACAAGCACATGGCGCATCTGCGTGAAATAGAAGACCAACTCTATAACGATTACCAGACGGTTATCGAAGGACGCAAAGAACTGGCGCTTAACCGTGAGCGTGCGGAGCGCGTGTATGAGGATACTTATATTCCTCACGCCAGCGATTATCGCCGCCATATTATTCGCGCTGATACTTTCCACCTGAGCGCGGTGAACTGGTCGAATATTATGATGCTGGGCGTGATTGGCCTGGTGTTCTGGATGGCCAATAGCCTCGGCTGGGCTGATACCAACGTTGCGGCAACATATTCTCTGACGCTGCTTTTCCTGCGCACGCCTTTGCTTTCGGCGGTCGGGGCGCTGCCAACGCTGCTTAGCGCTCAGGTCGCCTTCAACAAACTGAGAAAGTTTGAGCTGGCGCCGTTCGAAGCTGCCTTCCCACGTTCTGAAGAGGCAGGTAAGTGGCAAACTCTTGAGTTGCGAGACGTGGTATTCAAATATGGCGATAACGCTTTCACCGTTGGGCCGTTAAACCTGAAAATTAAACGTGGTGAGCTGATATTCCTGATCGGCGGCAATGGCAGCGGTAAATCCACCATGGCGATGTTGCTCACCGGTCTTTATCACCCGGTTTCGGGGGCGATTTATTTAGACGACAGGCAAATTGACGCGGGCAATCTGGATGACTATCGCAAGCTTTTCTCAGCGGTATTCACCGACGTCTGGCTATTTGACCGCCTGTTAGGTCAGCAGGGCAGGGAAGCCAATCCGGAGCTGGTTGCAGGATGGCTTAAGCGCCTGAAAATGAGCGAAAAACTGGAGCTGGACAACGGCACCATCCTGAACCTGAAGCTTTCCAAAGGCCAGCGTAAACGCGTGGCGCTGCTGCTTGCCCTTGCGGAAGAAAGAGATATTATCCTGCTGGACGAATGGGCCGCGGATCAGGACCCTCATTTCCGTCGTGAGTTTTACCAGGAGTTGCTGCCGCTGATGCAGCAGATGGGCAAAACGATTTTCGCCATCAGCCATGATGACCATTACTTTATTCATGCCGACAGGCTGCTTGAAATGCGTCAGGGGCATTTGTCCGAACTGACGGGCCATGAACGCGAAAGCGCGTCGCGAGACGCCGTGGCGCGAACAGGTAGTTAATAAGCAAAACCAGCCGTTTGGCTGGTTTTTTGTTTTTCACCTGGCTTCAGGTTATAAATAAACTCGTCGTTATCAGGGAATAAACGCCAGATGTCATTAGCCACCGTGAAGTACAACCCCAAACAGCGTGCTCAGGATCGCGCACGAATCCTTCAAATTCTTTTCACCAACAGAGCCGTTGCTGGCGGCATACTTGGGCGTCTGCCTGCGCCCGACGCGCACACGCCTGAGCAGGATATCGCTGAAATCGTCTCGCTGGTTGCAAAGCTCCCCGCCCCGGATCTTGCGGACGTGCTCGAAGCGCTTCCCACAGAAGAGCGACATGCATTGTGGAGCCTGGTAAAAGAGGATAAGCGCGGGCATGTGTTGATCGAGGCTTCGGAAACCGTCTGGGACGACCTGATCGAAGATATGAGCGACAAGGCGTTGCTCAAGGCGCTGCGCCCGCTCGATATAGATGACCAGATTTACCTCGCGCAATATTTACCGCGTGATTTGATGGGCCAGCTATTGGCCACGCTCCCGCAGGAGGAGCGCGCGCAGGTTCGTAAGGTGCTGCATTACGACAAGCACAGCGTCGGCGCTATTATGGATTTTGAGGTGATCACCATCCGTGCGGATGTCACCCTTGCTGTCGTCCAACGTTTTCTGCGCATTCGTGGCAAGGTCCCGCAAAACACCGACAAACTCTTTGTCACTACCCGTAATAAAACCCTGCTGGGAGAGCTGGGTCTGACAACCATTCTGCTTCATCCACCGGAAACGCCCGTTCTGAAAGTGATGGACGATAATCCCACCTGCTTTGCGCCGGAAGACGACGATGAAATCGCGGCGAGAACGTTTGAAAGGGATAACCTGGTAAGCGCCGCCG
>DALYUA010000337.1:0-4047 GCA_031993245.1 Buttiauxella sp.
ATCCGTATTGGCTATCTGAAGTCAATTAAAATATCTGGCTGTAAGCTGATGGCCGATAAATATATAAAATATGTATCTGCGCCCACATTTTTAATCGTATGTTCCCTCCGGAAACAATTTTTCGTGAGCGATTGCACAGTTGCGTAAATTTTCCCGCCATCAGTAACAAACTTGTCACATATCCCCTTGACGAAAAGTTCATCGCTTTTATATTGAGCGTATTAAATAAGAAACACAGTTTCATATATGAAACAACGGCCGGGAGGATCTGATGAGCTGGATGGGCGTATGTAATGTAGAGCAGGTGCAGGAAGACTTTCCTTATAGCGGCAATGTCGAAGGGAAAGAGATTGGTGTCTATCTGGTGGATGGCGAGTACTACGCGCTCGAAGATGTCTGTCCCCATGCCTACGCGCTGCTGAGCCAGGGTTTTGTCGACGACGGCAAAATAGAGTGCCCGCTGCACGAGGCGGTATTCGATATCCGTACCGGAGCCTGCCTGCGCGAGCCGGGAGAACGTAACCTGAAACGCTACCCGGTGCGCGTATTCGACAACCAGATCCAAATCACCTTTATCCCGGAGACAGTGGAATGAGCGAGAACGCTGAATTTAACCCGTCATTGCCGATTAGCTTCCAGTTTACGCCGCCAAAAGAGGGGGGCAACGGCACTATCCATAAGCCGGGGCATTACCAGAACCTGGTATGGCAAACCCGTAGCCGTGAACCAGAAGCCTTTGAGCTGACGCTGATTGCGGCCCTCGAGCAACTTTTTGAGCAGGGTGTAGAAACGCTGCCGGAGCTGGTGAGTGCCTTAAATAGCCGACAGGTTTATGACCGTCACGGCGAGCCCTGGCAGGAAAGCAGTTTTCGCGAGTTTATGCAGGTTAACGGTTACTAACGGCGGAGAACATCATGTCGACTACAGTGCAAGATTATCTCGATACAGGATTACGCAATTTATGGTATCCGGTGCTGGCAAGCTGGGAAGTGCAGTCAGCGCCGGTTGGCATTACGCGCCTCGGTGAACAGATCGTCGTCTGGCGCGACAAAGATGGCCAGGTGCAGGCGCTTGAAGACCGTTGCCCGCATCGCGGCGCGCGTCTGTCGATGGGCTGGAACCTGGGCGACCGTATCGCCTGCTGGTACCACGGTGTAGAAGTGGCCGGCAACGGCGAAGTGAAAGATGTGCCTGCGGTGGACCGCTGTCCGCTGGTCGGGCAACAGTGCGTGCGCAGTTACGCAGTGCAGGAAGTTCACGGCGCCATCTTCTTATGGTTTGGCGTGACGGCGGAGCAGCCGCCCGCAGAACTTACCTTCCCGGCGGAACTGGCAGATGCGGAACAGTACAGCAATTTTCTGTGTACCGCCGCGTGGGACTGCAATTATCAGTACGCGCTGGAAAACGTCATGGACCCGATGCACGGCACCTATCTTCACTCTTCTTCGCACTCCATGGCGGAAGGCGATCGTAAAGCGGACATGGTGCTTGAGGGGACGCAGAGCGGTTTCGTCTTCAGGAAGAGTGGCCAGAGCGGCGTGAATTTTGACTGGGTGGAGTTTGGCGCCAGCGGAGCTTACTGGATGCGCCTCTCCATTCCTTATCAGAAACGCTTCGGGCCGGGCGGCCACTTCTGGATCGTCGGCATGGTGGTGCCGGAAGATAACGATCGTTGCCGAGTCTTCTTCTGGCGTATCCGCAAAGTGCAGGACTGGCAGCGCGACGTGTGGCGTTTCATGTATCGCAACCGGCTGGAAAAACTGCACTGGGAGGTGCTGGAGCAGGACCGCGTGGTGCTGGAGTGCATGGCGCCCGATGCTCGTAACCACGAATATTTATATCAGCATGACGTGGGTTTATCTCGCCTACGCCGCATGATGCAAAAAGCCGCACAGCAGCAGCTTGCCCAGCGCGAACAGCAGCAGGGAGTGGCCTGATGGAGGGCATGCTGAAAGGAAAGCGCATTGTTATCACCGGCGCCGCCCGCGGTCTGGGTTATCACTTTGCCGAAGCGATAGCGAAAGCCGGTGCCTGCGTAGTGATGTGCGACATCCTTGAAACCGAGCTGGCCGCCAGCGCCAGCACGCTGCGCGAACAGGGGCTAAACGTTGAGGTTCAGGTTATCGATCTTGCCGATCCTCACTGCGTTGAAGCGGCGTTTAACGCCATTGGCACCCTGGGTTCCATTGACGGGCTGGTCAATAATGCCGCCATGGCAACCGGCGTGGGCGGCAAAACGATGATGGAATATGACATCGATCTGTGGGATCGCGTGATGCAGGTTAACGTGCGCGGTACATGGCTGGTCAGCAAAGCCGCGGTGCCGCTGCTTGCCAACGGCGGCAGCATTGTGAACGTGGCGTCAGATACCGCGTTATGGGGCGCGCCCCGTCTGATGGCCTATGTCGCCAGCAAAGGCGCCGTGATTTCCATGACTCGCTCAATGGCGCGTGAGCTGGGCGAGCGACGCATTCGCGTCAACGCCATCGCGCCGGGCTTAACTCGCGTGGAAGCCACCGAATACGTGCCGGCAGAACGTCATCAGCTCTATGAACAAGGGCGCGCCTTACCCGGCGCCCAGCATCCCGACGATGTAACAGGCAGCGTGCTGTGGCTTCTTTCTTCGCTGTCGGGCTTTGTCACCGGGCAACTGCTGCCGGTCAATGGTGGTTTCGTCTTTAACTGAACAGGTGAGTGATATGGCGGATGAACAGGCTTGTCGATATGTGATCCCCGGTCTGGAACGTGGGCTGCAACTGCTTCTGGCGTTTGGCGAGCAGCACCGCGAGCTGACGTTTGCCGAGCTGCATCGACTGGTAAAAATGCCGAAAGCCACCGCGTATCGGGTGGTGCAGACGCTGGAATATATGGGGTTTCTCGAACGTAATCCGCGTACCAATACTTTCTCACTTGGCATGAACGTGCTGCGGCTGGGCTTTGAATACATCGCCTCGCTGGATGTGGCGCAGGCCGGACAGCCGGTGATTGAACAGCTGCGTGATATCAGCCAGTGCAGCAGCCATCTGGCGATCCGCGACGGGCGCGATCTGATCTACGTCGCCCGCGTGAGCGCGGCCGGATCGCAGATCAATCAGGTCAGCATCGGCACTCGTTTACCGCTGCACTGCACTTCCCTGGGCCGGATGCTGCTCACCGGCTTATCGCTGACCGAGTTTGAACAACTGTTTCCCAATCCGGTGCTGCCGGGAAACGTGCCGGGGCAATTACACGATCGCGAAGCGCTCTGGCAGATGGTGCAGCAGGACAAAGCGCGTGGCTACGTGATTGGCGAGTCCTTCTACCGCCACGGCATTTCGTCCATCGTTTATCCGATTTTCGATCGTAACGGCCGGGTGGCGGCTGTGGTCAGCATCATGGTGCCCTATGAAGAGATCCCAAAATCGGACCGAGATCGTTTACAGAATGAAGTACGCCTGGCCGCCGATAAAATATCAGGCTTTTTAGGCCACCTGGCGCAAGCAAGCTAATCCCGACCTGCGGAATACAGGCGCTTAATCGCGTCGGGGCACCTCTACGCCCGAATCCGGCTAAAACCATCATGAGGCAACGAGCTATGAGCGTAACTGGCATTGAAAAATTAGAGTTTGGCGTGGAAGACCCGGCGCTGTGCGAAAAGTTTATGCGTGATTTTGGTCTGCACGCTCAGGATAAAAACGCTGGCAGTTTCACTACCCTGAGCGGGGCGGAAGTTGTCTTACGAGCGGTTAACAGCGCGGATTTACCGCCGGCGATTGAGGCAGGTTCCACATTACGCCGTATGACATGGGGCGTGGCGGATGCGCAGGAGCTTGCCACGCTGCGCGCTCGCATGAAGGATCAGCCGGGCTTCCGTGAAGTGGACGGCGCGCTGGAATGTCTCGATCCAAACGGCATGACGCTGCGCGTTCAGATAACCCGGCAGCAGCCCGTTGAACTGGATGTTGCGCCAATAAACCAATGGGGCGATATGCGCCGCATTGATACGCCAAGCCCGGTTTATGACCGTGCGCAGCCGATCAACATTGGCCATGTCGTGTTCTTTGTCGA
>DALYUA010000338.1:0-4040 GCA_031993245.1 Buttiauxella sp.
TTGCTTCCTGAAAGCATGAATCCCGCCAGCCCGGCCATAAAAAACAGCGTGCCGCAGAACATCAGTTTCTTGATGTTGTCCGGGCGGATCCGTTTGCCAACCAGATACTGAAACACCACAACCACGAAAGCGTTCACCGGTAGCACCACGCCAACCACTTTTTCAGCAAGCCCCGAGTCGGAAATGGCGATAGCGTACTGCGACAGGCAGGCGGCAAAAGATCCGTAAACCAGCGAGCCGAGAAAGGCTGAAAGCGTGAAATAGATTAACGCCTTGTCTTTGAGCATGCTGCGAGGGGAAAGAACGACGCTCTCAGTTAGTTCTGGAGTATTTACCGGCGCGCTGTGTACATAGCGGCCGATTAAGATGAACGGGATAATCGCTGTTAACCCCGATAGCCAGAAGGGTAAATTTGTGCTGTAGAGCACCGCGAGCGTGCCAATAGGCGGCCCGACGGTCCAGCCAATATTTGAAAAGGTGTAGTTGAGTGAGAATATTTTTGGTTTTTGATGCAGCTCCAGCGTGTCGGAAAAATACCCCTTCAGCACCGTAGAAAATACTGAGTACGCGCAGTTAATAAGCGAATAAAAAATTACTACCAGTGCGGAATTATTAACCAGCGGAATAGCAATAAAGCCGGCAAGAAAAATAGCGATCGCCAGCAGCATATATTTTTTCTTATCAAACTTGTCCGCCAGGATACCAAACCACAGGCTAAAAATTACCCCCGCTGTTAACGCAATGGTTAAAGCAAGACCTATCTCTTTTAGCGGCATGTTGTACTGGCGCGCAAGGTAGATGGTCATAAACGGCAGGGTCAGGCCGCGACCGACAGTCAGCAGCAAAGAAGCGATAAGTAAAATAGTTGTTGATAATTGCTTGCCGGAAAACAATTTCGCGAGGGTGGTCATTTTTATCAGTATCTGTAGGAAGCGCGGAAGAGAGCAGCCAGATTTATCATGAAGAAACAGCGAAGTACAGGACATGCTTCCTTTGAGCGCACAGGAGAGCACATCTGTATGGCTGCACTTTTCTGCGATCTGTATCTGTTAATGCGCAGGTTTTAGGCTTAAGTTTTAACAAATTTATAATCTATGACGGGGACGGGTATGACACGTAAAGATGGACTGCTGGCGATGCTGGTGGTCGTAGTGTGGGGACTTAATTTTGTGGTGATTAAGATGGGGCTGCACAATATGCCGCCTTTAATGCTGGCAGGGCTGCGCTTTTTACTGGTAGCGTTCCCCGCGCTGTTATTTGTCGCACGTCCGAAAATCCCGTTTCGCTTATTAGCGGCCTATGGCCTGACGATCAGTTTCGGGCAGTTCGCCTTTTTGTTCTGCGCAATTAAATTTGGCATGCCCGCCGGCCTTGCCTCTCTGGTGTTACAGGCGCAGGCGTTTTTCACGATTATTCTCGGCGTTTTTGTTTTCCAGGAAAGGTTGCAGACGAAGCAAATCGCGGGTATCGCGCTGGCCGTCATTGGCGTGTTAATTCTGGTGGAGAGCAGCCTTGGCGGACAGCACGTGGCATTACTGGGCTTCATGCTGACGCTGGCCGCGGCTTTTAGCTGGGCGTGCGGCAATATCTTCAACAAAAAAATCATGCAGCTTGAGGCTCGTCCGCCGATTATGTCGCTGGTTGTGTGGAGCGCGCTTATCCCGGTGATCCCATTCTTTATTGCCAGCCTGCTGATGGATGGCCCGGCTTTAATGCTGCAAAGCCTGGTGGCAATCGATCTCACCACTATTTTGTCGCTGGTTTACCTGGCGTTTGTCGCCACCATCATCGGTTACGGCATTTGGGGTAGTTTGCTTGGCCGCTACGAAACCTGGCGCGTGGCGCCGCTTTCGTTACTCGTCCCGGTAGTGGGAATGGCCAGTGCCGCGTTATTTCTGGACGAAAGGTTAAGCACCACCCAACTGGCCGGGGCGGCGCTGATCATGGCCGGGTTGTATATCAATGTATTCGGTCTGCGGGTACGTAAGGCGGCGGTCAGCTAATGCCTGTCGGGTAGAAGGCTACCCGACGCTGATAATCACTCGTTACCGTGGTAATAGGGCGCGCCCAGCCGTTCTGACTTATTACTCATGCTGTGGCTGTTGCCGTTCTGGTTGTCAGAAGGGGGGATGATCATCCCGCCGCGGTTTGCCTGGGTGACGCTGAAGTTGCCCGGTTGTTCCGCCCATACGTTGCCCGATGCCAGAGCCAGAAGCACGACAGCTGCGGAGACAAAGCGTTTCATGAATTCCTCGTTTACGTCCGTTTGCACAGACGGTTATTGGCGATTACTGCTTAATGATTGAGCGGATGAAGATACTTCCCGTCGCCGGTCAGATGCGTAACGCGATATTTATGCGGCGGCACGGAGAAGTAGTTTTTGAACGTGCGGGTAAGCGTCTGCTGCGACTCAAACCCATAACGTTCCGCTAAATAGAGAATCGGCTCGTTGCTGTCTTTAAGCTTCAGGGCGATCTCGGTCAGTTTGCGATTGCGGATGTACTGGCCTAATGAATGACCGGTTTCTTTTTTGAACATCCGTTGCAGGTGCCACTTTGAGTAGCCAGAACGCTGGGAAACCTTCTCAAGCGAGAGCGGGGTTTCCAGGTTCTCTTCTATCCAGTCCAAAATGCTGTGTACTGTTATCGCATCGTTGTTGCGTCTGGACATCGTCTCACCTCTTTTCAGGTTTACGGCAATACCTTTTTTAGCAGGTGATAAAGCGCATCGACTTCATCTGCCGTCAGGTTTTTTGTCAGTTCTTGGTGCAGATCTTGCCCCACAAGGCTATGGCACTCTTCGCACAACCGTTTCCCCTCAGGCGTAAGCCTGACCAGAACCCCGCGTTTATCATTTGGGTTCGGCAAACGCTCAATCCACCCTTTGCAAAGCAAACGATCGAGCATGCGGGTAAGTGCGCCGAGGTCCACCGACAGCACTCTTTTCAGCTCCACCGGCGTAATACACACTTCACAATAGATGGAGCAGAGCACCTTAAATTGCGTCGAGGTAATATCCAGCGGTGAAAGATAAGTGTTGAGCAGGCGATCCTTATGTTGGTTAACCATGTGAATCAGCCGCCCTAACGGGATCATTTCGTTAAACAGATCGCTTGTGCTTTTCACTATGGTTGCCCAGGCAAGTAGATTAATCACGCGAGATATTATTGCCAGGGCAAGTATAAGTCAACGCGATGATTCAGCCGCGGACAAAAGATGCCACGAATAGCTAAAACGGTTCAGTTGATGGTTAAGAACTGATGTCAAAACAAACCGTTTAAGCGAGATTACCGTTTTTGATGCGTATACTTAGCTGGCTTGTTGACTCTGAAACCAGGAAATTAAAATGATGGATTTAATGAAGGCCATCGGGCTTGGGCTGGTGGTATTGCTGCCGCTGGCAAACCCGCTGACCACGGTTGCGCTGTTCCTCGGCCTTGCCGGGAATATGAACAGCAAGGCTCGTAACCGTACGGCGCTGATGGCCTCGGTGAACGTGTTCGCCATCATGATGGTGGCCTATTATGCAGGCCAGGTGGTGATGAATACATTCGGCATTTCGATCCCCGGGCTGCGAATTGCGGGCGGATTAATCGTTGGATTAATCGGCTTCCGTATGCTGTTCCCACAGCAAAAAGCGCATGTCTCTCCCGAATCGAAAACCAAATCGGAAGAGCTAAGCGAAGAGCCAGAAGCGAACATTGCGTTCGTCCCCCTGGCCATGCCGAGTACCGCAGGTCCCGGAACGATTGCGATGATCATCAGTTCCGCCTCCACGCTCAAACATGGTGTAGATTTTCCTTCCTGGGTCGTGCTGGCGGCGCCGCCGCTGATTTTTGGGCTGGTTAGCCTGATTCTGTGGGGCAGTTTACGTAGCTCCGGCGCCATTATGCGCCTTGTTGGTAAGAGCGGAATTGAGGCGATCTCGCGCCTGATGGGGTTCCTGCTGGTGTGTATGGGTGTGCAGTTCATTATTAATGGTGTCGTGGAAATCATCACCACCTGGCCAAACTAAGGAGAGGGAATGAAAAACTTAAAGCT
>DALYUA010000339.1:0-4028 GCA_031993245.1 Buttiauxella sp.
AAGTGATATCAAAGCCATAATCGGTCCCCCGGTGTTGGACAAGAGAAGTAATGGGCTACTTAAAAGCGCTGGCGTACTCATTGCACAGCAATTGCTGCGCCGGTTCGTCTTCGATAATGCTGTTAAAACGCTCCAGCGGTTTGAGGAATCGGTTGTCGCGATCGTCGTCGTTAACCATCGACACTTCGCCGACCAGCACATCGCCATATCCGGGCTCGCCCCAGAAACTGTGATAGACGCCGGGCACCAGGCAGATGCTTTCTCCGGGCGACAGGCGTAGCTGGCTGCCCGCCGCGTGGGTCTGGCGACAGCCGTCAATGGTTACCGTCACGTCGCTCTCTTCGGGCTGTTCAAACTGATCTGAATTCCACAGTTCGACAATCAAATTACCGCCGCCACGATTGATGATGTCTTCTTGTTTGCGCCAGTGAAAATGCATCGGCGTGAGCTGCCCTTCACGGACATGCATTATTTTCTCGGCATAGCATTTGGAATAAGGCGCACCGTCCGGCGAGCCGTTACGCAAAGTGAATAGCGTTAGTCCCTGGGCAGGAAAATCGTTGCCGCCAAATGCCGTCACGTCCCAGCCCAGCTTTAAATCGAATACTTCCTGCCAGATGGTTTTATCCACCTGCTGCCATTTCGTCAGATCGTAAGAGGCGAAAGGAGGCAGGTGCACGTCATGCTGCATAAAGAAATGGCGAGTCCGGGACAGGATCTGATTCACTTCGGAGCGTTTCATAGTTTCTCCTCATCCACACTCTCTTTTCGTAGGGTGGAAAAGCGAAGCGCCTTCCACCTTTATGACAGGTGGCGGATGGCGCGTTGCTTATCCGCCCTACAATTTGCAGAGCGCTAACGTTATTTCACCGTCCAGCCCTTATAAGTGCCGATATTGTTTTTATCGATCATCGTCACCGGGATCAGGACCGGCTCTTTAGGCGCGGGCTTGCCCTGCAGAATGTCGTAACCAATCTCCACCGCTTTTGCCGCCATTACCTGCGGGTCTTGCGCAGGCGTTGCCACGAACAGCGTATTTCCGCCACGTTTCAGGGCTTCTTCCGCATCCGGGCTGCCGTCCACGCCGACGATAAAGAATTCGTTACGCTGAGCCTGCTTCGCCGCAAGGTCGGCGCCGATCGCCGTTGGATCGTTGATGGCGAACACCCCGTCGATCTTCGGATTGGCCGCCAGCAGCGAAGTCATCACTTCAAGCCCACCTTCGCGGCTACCTTTGGCGTTCTGGTTAGAAGAAAGGATCTTGATATCAGGGTGCTTTTTGAACTCGGTCAGACAGCCTTCAACACGGTTCTGCACGGCGGATACCGGCGGCCCGTTGATGATCACCACGTTGCCTTTCTCTTTTAAGCGATCCGAAATGTACTTACAGGCCATTTCACCCGCCTGGGTGTTGTTCGAGGTGATCGTTGCATCTGCGCCTTCCGCCGCCACGTCCACTGCCACAACCACGATCCCGGCATCTTTAGCGCGTTTTACCGCCGGGCCGATCCCTTTGGAATCCGCGGCGTTGAGAATGATCATGTCCACTTTGGCGGCGATAAAGTTATCAATCTGCGAAACCTGCTGGCCCAGATCGTAACCGCTGGAAACCAGCGTCACTTTCACGTTGTCGCCTGCAAGCTTACGAGCTTCAAGTTCGGCACCTTTGGTGATCTGCACGAAGAAGGGGTTGGCGAGATCGCCCACCGTCACCCCGATAGATTTCAGATCTTTAGCCTGAGCAAAGGGCGCCCCGGCAATCATGGCTCCCGCGAGCAACGCGGTTACTATTGGCTTCAAACGCATGGCATATCTCCTGTGTAGGGTGTTTTTTGTTATGCACTTTGATGGTGACGGGTACGGTATTTATCTATCAGCACCGCAATGATGATCACCGCCCCTTTGATCACCAGTTGCCAGAAATAGGAGACGCCCATCAGCGTCATGCCATTGTTAAGCGTGGCGATAATCAGCGCGCCGACCAGCGTGCCGGTGATGGTGCCGATGCCGCCCACAAAGCTGGTACCGCCGAGAATCACCGCCGCGATAGCGTCCAGCTCATAGCCCATACCGAGGTTGCCGTTGGCGCTGTACAGCCGGGAGGCGCTCATCACGCCGCCAAGTCCGGATAGCAGGCCGCTCATGCCATAAACGAACAGCAGCACCATCCATACTTTGATGCCCGTAAGGCGCGCCGCCTGCATATTGCCGCCAACCGCGTAAATATGAACCCCAAGCGTGGTACGTCTGAGGATGAACCAGCAGACCACAATTACCGCCAGGGCAATTACCACCAGCCACGGAATCGGACCGAGATACGAGTTGCCGATCCATTCAAAATTAATATTGGAGTTGATAACCGTAGTGCCGTCTGCCAGTAAATAAGCCGCGCCGCGCAGAGCGGTATAGGTGCCGAGCGTGACGATAAACGGCGGTAGCCCCGCCCAGGCCACCAGCATGCCGTTAAACAGCCCAAGTCCGGTACCCATCATCAGCGCGGCAGGAATAGATAAAGATTCCCAGCCCGGCATCAGCGAAACGACCATTGCCGTCACCGCCGTGGTGCCCAGAATCGAGCCAACGGAAAGGTCGATCCCGCCGGTCAAAATGATGAACGTCATACCCGCCGCGAGAACGATATTGATGGACGACTGGCGGGCGATATTCAGCAGGTTCGACTCGGTGAAAAAGTTTGGTGCGATAAAGCCAAAAACGGCGATGATGAGCACCAGAATCGGCAAAATCCCGATGGTTTGCATCAAATCACCGAATAGCGCTTTTTTCAGCGTGGCGGATTTTGCTACCTGCTGCGGCGCGTCCGCAGCCGGCGTGCTTTTGTGTGGATCAATCGTATTAGCCATGGTTAACCACCTTGATATGGGCATCTTCCACGCCGGTTGCCAGCGTCATGATGCTTTCTTGTGTGATGTCCGTGCCATGCAGCTCGCCTGCGATGCTGCCTTCGCGCATCACATACACCCGGTCGCTCATACCGACAACTTCAGGCAATTCGCTGGAGATCATCAGGATCGCCACGCCCTGTTTCGCCATCTGGCTCATGATCCGGTAGATCTCGCTTTTTGCGCCTACGTCCACGCCGCGGGTGGGTTCATCAAGGATCAAAATACGTGGACCAATCGCCACCCAGCGTGAGATCAGCAGTTTTTGCTGATTCCCGCCGGATAATCCTCCGGCCCGTACCTGGGCATGAGGCACGCGAATATTCAGCAGGCTGATAGCATCGTCGGAGATGGTTTGTGCTTTTTTGCGATCCAGCCAGCCGTAACTCGCGTCGCGTTCCAGCGTCGCCATAGTGATGTTGTCCTGTGCTGCGAGCTCCAGAAACAGACCCTGTTCTTTACGGTTTTCGGTAAGAAAGCCAATGCCGAGGCGAATAGCTTCACGAGGTGAATGGATATTGACCGGGTTACCGTCGATTTCTATCGTCCCGCCTGTCGCTTTGCGCACGCCAAAAATAAGCTGCGCGAGTTCGGAACGCCCGGCGCCGACTAATCCGGCAAGGCCGACAATTTCGCCAGAACGCACCTGTAAACTCACCGGATGCACTTTGCCGCCGTCCGTCAGGTGATGGATATTCAGACGCGTATTACCCAGCGGAATATCTCGTTCTTTATTAAAGAGATCGCTTAGCGGGCGACCCACCATCATGCGTACCAGTTCATTGGCATTAAGTTTTTCGCGAGTCAGGCTGCCGACGTACTGGCCGTCGCGCAGTACGCTGACCCGGTCTGATAATTCATACACTTCCGCCATGCGATGGCTGATGTAGATAATCGCCATGCCTTCATCGCGCAGGCGCATAATCAGCTCGAACAGGCGGTGTGTTTCGCGGGAAGAAAGCGCCGCGGTGGGTTCATCCATAACTAAAATGCGGCTATTACGGTGTAGCGCACGGGCAATCTCAACCTGTTGCTGCTCGGCAATGGTCAGCTTCATGACCAGATCGCTGGCTTTGAACTGTGCCCCGAGACGGTTACTCACAGTCTGAGCCTGCATCACCATCTCTT
>DALYUA010000340.1:0-4003 GCA_031993245.1 Buttiauxella sp.
ACTCTCTCTGGTGCCGTTCCACCTGTGGACGCCAGACGTTTACCAGGGTGCTCCGGCACCGGTCTCCACCTTCCTGGCGACAGCGAGCAAAATCGCTATCTTCGGTGTGGTGATGCGTCTGTTCCTGTACGCACCGGTAGGCGAGAGCGAAGCGGTTCGTGTGGTTCTGGGTATCATTGCCTTCGTCTCCATCATCTTCGGTAACCTGATGGCGCTGAGCCAGACCAATATCAAACGTCTGCTCGGTTACTCCTCCATCGCGCACTTGGGTTATCTGATGGTGGCGCTGATTGCGCTGCAAAGCGGCAGCATGTCAATGGAATCCGTGGGCGTTTATCTGGCAGGTTACCTGTTCAGCAGCCTCGGCGCGTTCGGCGTGGTCAGCCTGATGTCCAGCCCGTACCGTGGCCCGGATGCAGATTCTCTGTACTCCTACCGTGGACTGTTCTGGCACAAGCCGGTTCTGTCTGCGGTGATGACGGTGATGATGCTTTCTCTGGCGGGTATCCCGATGACGCTGGGCTTTATCGGTAAGTTCTACATCATCGCGGTAGGCGTGCAGGCGCACCTGTGGTGGCTGACCGGCGCAGTTGTGCTGGGCAGCGCCATCGGCCTTTACTACTATCTGCGCGTGACGGTGAGCCTCTATCTGAGCGCGCCTCAGCAGCTCAACCGCGATACCCCAACAAACTGGGCGTTTACCGCAGGCGGTGTGGTAGTGCTGATCTCTGCCGTGCTGGTACTGCTGTTGGGTGTTTATCCGCAGCCGCTTATCGACCTGGTACAGCTAGCGAAGCCGTTGATGTAAGCTGAGCCACAAGGTTCCAAACCGCCGCTTGTCGGCGGTTTTTTTATGCTCAGATTTTGACGGTCAGAAAATCCTCAGCCGCCACGGTAGCCGGAAAAATATTTCTGCATTCGTTGAGTAAAGCTTCACACCCTGTCTGGTCGTAGCGGGAACTGAAATGGGTTATCACCAGTTGGCCGACGCCTGCGGCTTTCGCAAGCGCCGCAGCCTGTACGGAGGTGGAATGGCCGCGGCTGTTGGCCTTCTCCTGCATAGAAGCTTCAAGCGTTGTTTCATGCACCATGACATCCACGCCGTTTGCCAGCGCCAGACCTGCCAGCGTCGGGCCGGTATCCCCGAAGATAGCCAGCGTTTTCCCTTTCCGGGGAGCGCCCAGGTAATCCTTACCATCCAGAACACGTCTATCCTCAAGAGCAACCGTTTCACCGCGCTTGAGACGTTGAAAAATCGGCCCCGGAGGCACGCCCTGAGCCATGAGACGCGGCGCATCAAGCGCGCCGGGTTTGTCGTGTTGCTCAATACGATAGCCATAACATTCAACCGGATGGGTTAGCGGGAAGGCGATAACGCGAAACTCGTCATCACAAAAAATTTCACCTTCGCTAATCTCTGTCACCTCAAGAGGAAAAGCTGTCCAGGAGCCGCTAAGCTGCAAAGCCATTTCAATAAACTGGCGTATGCCTTTCGGACCATAAACCGTTAAAGGCGCATCGTTACCCGCCATTGAACGGCTGCACAGCAGGCCCGGCAGGCCAAAAATATGGTCGCCGTGCAGATGCGTAATAAAAATCTTGCTGAATTTACCGGGGTTATACACGGTGTTCAGCATCTGATGTTGCGTTCCTTCACCGCAGTCAAACAGCCAAAGATGCGGCTGGTTATTCACAGGGTTAAAAACTATCGCGCTGACGTTACGCGTTTTGCAAGGCACGCCCGCTGAGGTACCTAAAAAAGTTAACTCCATTGTTTCCTTTTGCTCCGGCAACCGCTAAAAAACCTTTAGTATAAGCCATCTGTTATGCCGCAATCAGGAGCGCAACCATGACCCACTGGCAGGACCTGCATCATTCCGAGCTTGATGTTTCTTCTTTGTACACCGTGCTGGCATTGCGCAACGCGGTCTTTGTGGTGGAACAAAACTGCCCGTATCAGGATATCGACGGCGACGACCTGATGGGTGAAAATCGGCATCTGCTGGGCTGGCGTGACGGCAAGCTGGTGGCCTATGCCAGGATCCTGAAAAGCGATAACGCACTGGAGCCGGTGGTCATTGGCCGCGTGATCGTTGATTCAGGCATGCGCGGTGAAAAATTGGGCTATAAGTTGATGGAGCAGGCGCTGGCTTCCTGTCGGCAGCACTGGCCGGAGAGCACGATTTACCTTGGGGCGCAGGCGCATTTGCAGTCGTTCTATGCCCACTTTGGTTTTAAGCCTGTGACCGAAATCTATGATGAAGACGGCATTCCACACGTTGGCATGGCAAAGCGATAAAGCCTGACAAGAGGAAAAAATGAGCGCCATTGTCTATAGTTAGCGGACGAGCACATTTCTTTCCCTTTTTGTGGAAATAACACGGAGAAAAATAATGCAACCGTATGAATCTCGTCTTGATGATGATCTGACCCTGCTTAGTGAAACGCTTGAGGAAGTCCTGCGTTCTTCCGGCGATCCGGCGGATCAAAAGTATATCGAACTGAAAGAACGTGCCGAGCAGGCGCTTAACGATGTCAAAGCTCGCGTCAGTAATGCTTCCGATACGTACTATTACCGCGCTAAACAAGCCGTTTACCGTGCCGACGATTACGTCCGTGAAAAGCCCTGGCAGGGGATTGGCGTAGGTGCCGCCGCAGGGCTGGTGCTTGGGCTGCTGTTAGCCCGACGCTAAGACAACCCTGGCGCACCTTATTCGTGCGCCAGATAAAATGAAATCTTACCCATTGGGTGGGATTTTTTTTTATTGTCATAACCACGTATAATCAGGGGCTTTTCAGGGAAGGTGAGGTACACGTGAATTCAGTAACCGTCGCGCTGCAACAACTCCAGCTTGCATTGACAGAAGAATTTGCGGACGAACCCGGCCTTAAGCGCCTGTGTGTTGACGTCACTTTAAGCGATGATTTCGATCCGCTAGCCTGGCTTGCCTGCCAGCATCTTTATCCGCAATTCTACTGGCAGCAAAGAGACGGCGATGACGAAGTTGCCGCGCTTGGCGCCGTGCGTCAGTTTAGCGCCCTGGCAGATGCCCAGGCTTTCCTGAATACCTGGCCTCAAACATCCTCGCTGCGTGTCTGGGGGCTTAATGCCTTCGATCCGGCGGAGGGTTTTTTGTTTTTGTCGCGTCTTGAGTGGCGGCGAAAAGGGGGAGAGGCCTGCCTGTGGCTTCATCTTTACAGCGAAACATCCTTAAGGGATGACGCCCGGAAAGCCGTGGCTTTTCTTAAGCAAATTCTCCCGGCTAAGCCCCTGCTTTCTCTTCATCTTCAATGTCTGAGCGAACATCATCAGCCCGGGCAGGATGAATGGCATTCGTTGATTGGCAAAGCTACGGTCGCGATTGGCCGCGGTGAGATGGAAAAAGTGGTGCTGGCACGCGCCACCGATCTGCACTTTTCCTCGCAGGTTTCCCCCGCAGGGTTTATGGCCGCCAGTCGGCGTGTAAATTTCAACTGCTACCACTTCCTCATGGTGTTTGATGCTCATAGCGCTTTTCTTGGCTCAAGCCCGGAGCGGCTATGGCGGCGCATTGATACCGCTCTGCGCACCGAAGCTCTGGCCGGAACCGTCGCCAACCATGTTGAGGATTATCAGGCCTGGTCTTTAGGCCAGTGGTTATTAAAAGACGACAAAAATCAGCGCGAAAACATGCTGGTTGTGGAAGATATCTGCCAACGCCTGAAACAGAAAGCAGGCGTGCTGGACGTGTTGCCTGCGCAGGTGGTTCGCTTGCGTAAAGTACAGCATCTGCGTCGTTGTATCTGGACTGAACTGCTTAAGGCGGACGACGCCGTTTGCCTTGAACAACTGCAGCCCACGGCGGCGGTAGCTGGCCTTCCGCGCGAGCTGGCCAAATCATTCATTAATGACTTTGAACCTTTCAGGCGTGAATGGTATGCGGGATCGGCGGG
Source organism: Buttiauxella sp. (assembly GCA_031993245.1). GTDB lineage: Bacteria > Pseudomonadota > Gammaproteobacteria > Enterobacterales > Enterobacteriaceae > Dryocola. Next base: position 3,934 of record DALYUA010000340.1, read on the forward strand.
GTATCTTTCCCGTCATCAGACGGAGTTTTGCGTCGCGCTACGCTCGGCAAAAATCAATGATGCTACGGTC
>DALYUA010000341.1:0-3997 GCA_031993245.1 Buttiauxella sp.
AAAACAACAGCCTGGTTCAGGAAGTACAGCAGGCGCAGGGCAATCATGAAGAGCTGATCCGCGAAAATAATTCGCTGAAAGAACAACAGCATGTCTGGCAGGAACGTCTGCACGCGCTGTTGGGGAAAATGGAAGAAGTGTAAGGTTGCGACTGAAATAAAACGGGCGCCCCAGGGCGCCCGTTTTGCACAGAAAGTTCGGCTTATTCGATATCAAGCGGATCTTCGGAAAGGATAATGCCGGTATTGTCCGCGTAAAGATGATCGCCGGAGAAGAACGTTACGCCGCCAAAATTGACGCGTACGTCACTTTCACCGATGCCTTCACCTGCGGCACCAACGGGAATGGCGGCAATAGCCTGAATGCCGATATCCAGCTCTTCCAGATCGTCCACCTGGCGTACCGCTCCGTAGACTACAATCCCTTCCCACTCGTTTTGCACCGCAAGACGAGCCAGTTCAGCGTCAACAAGGGCACGGCGTACAGAGCCGCCGCCATCGACCAGCAGGACACGACCACGACCTTGCTGTTCGAGCAGATCGTACAGCAACCCGTTGTCCTCGAAACATTTCACCGTAATGATTTGCCCGCCAAAAGACGACCGCCCGCCAAAATTGGAAAACAGCGGTTCAACGACGTTAACATCTTCCTGGTAGATGTCGCAAAGTTCGGAAGTATCATATTTCATAGGATTTAAGTTCTGTTGCTGCAGGAGTTGTCAGTATATCGCTTAATGTTAACTGTTGGCAAAATCATCAATTGTTAATTGATATTTGTCAGTTAAAAATGCGCCTTGCTGAGCACAACTCCCACTGCAAACAACAGGTTAATCAGCAACGCTGCTTTTACTGTCCGTTCAAGCATCGGGCGGATAGCGGCAGGTTCCCTTTCTCGCGTGACGTAAATGGCTTGTTTGATAAGTAGCGGCGCCGCCAGGATAAAAAGCCATCCCCACAGGCTTTTCAGCCAAACCAGATTAAAGAGCGCCAGACACAGCAGCGCGCCCATCAGCAGACAAACATGATAGCGACGAGCCCCAACCGGCCCCAGACGAACCGCCAGCGTGTTTTTACCGTTCTCACGGTCGCTATCGATATCGCGCAGGTTATTAATATTTAAGACGGCCGTTGCCAGCAAGCCGCAGGCTGTCGCCGGCAGGAATACCAGCGGCGCGAGCATATGGGCCTGCAGATACCAGCTCCCCGCCACGCTCAGCCAGCCGAAAAAGACCAGCACGGAAATGTCGCCCAGCCCCATATAGCCATATGGGCGCGTGCCAACCGTGTAAGTAATTGCCGCGACGATAGAGGCCAGGCCGAGTATCAGAAAACCGAAGAAGTCGGCCGGGGTATGGCAGGCAACGGCAACCAGAGCCAGACCGGACAGGCAGATAAGCACAACGGTGATAATCAGTGCGCGTTTCATTTGTGGCTGGGTAATCAGGCCTTTTTGCATACCGCGCAGAGGGCCAATGCGGTCTTCCTTATCGCTGCCTTTTACCGCATCACCATAATCATTCGCGAGGTTAGAGAGGATTTGCAGCAGCCCCGCCGTCAGTAGCGCAAGCCCGGCTATCGCAGGATCGAATACCCCTTGCCAGTACGCCAACGCGGAGCCGCAGACGATAGAGGCGAAAGCCAACGGCAGGGTGCGGGGACGCAGGCTTTCCAGCCAGGCCCTCGTTATGCTTACAGAGTGCGAATCGTTCATAGTTATGGGTGCCAGTGATAAAAAAATGGAGGGCATAAGCCCTCCATTTGCAATGAAGAAAATACGTTGGCCGCGATTATAGGATAAAACGGCTCAGGTCTTCATCTGCTACCAGCGCATCCAGGTGCTTACTTACGTAATCAGCATCAATAATAATGGACTGGCCGCTCAGATCGCTGGCTTCGTAAGAGATATCTTCCACCAGACGTTCGAGCACGGTATGCAGACGACGCGCGCCGATGTTCTCGGTAGATTCGTTCACCTGCCATGCAGCCTGAGCGATACGACGGATACCGTCTTCGGTGAAGTCGATGTTCACGCCTTCCGTACCCATTAATGCCTTGTACTGTACGGTAACAGAAGCGTTAGGTTCGGTCAGAATACGTTCGAAATCTTCCACGGTCAGCGCCTGCAGCTCCACACGAATCGGCAGACGGCCTTGCAATTCCGGGATCAGATCGGACGGGCTTGCCACCTGGAATGCGCCGGAGGCGATAAACAGGATATGGTCAGTTTTCACCATGCCGTGCTTGGTGGAAACGGTGCAGCCTTCTACCAACGGCAGCAGGTCACGCTGAACGCCTTCACGGGAAACATCCGGGCCGGAGCTGTTGCCGCCGCGCTTACAGATTTTATCGATCTCATCGATAAACACGATGCCGTGCTGCTCAACCGCGTCAATCGCGTCCTGCTTTAGCTCTTCCGGATTTACAAGCTTGGCGGCCTCTTCTTCAATCAGAAGTTTCATCGCATCTTTGATTTTCAGCTTGCGCGGTTTCTGTTTCTGGCCGCCCAGGTTCTGGAACATTGACTGCAACTGGTTGGTCATCTCTTCCATGCCAGGAGGCGCCATGATCTCAACGCCCATCGGGGCTGCGGCCAGATCGATTTCAATTTCTTTATCGTCCAGCTGACCTTCGCGCAGTTTCTTGCGGAATGACTGACGCGCCGCGGACGGCTCCGGTGCCGTTTCGTTCTGGCCCCAGTTGTTTTTGGCTGGCGGGATCAGCGCATCAAGAATACGTTCTTCGGCCATTTCCTCAGCGCGGTAACGGTTTTTCTCGATAGACTGCAGGCGCACCATTTTCATGGCGGAATCGGTAAGATCGCGGATGATAGAGTCCACTTCTTTGCCGACATAGCCTACTTCGGTGAACTTAGTCGCTTCGACTTTGATGAACGGTGCATTGGCAAGTTTTGCCAGACGGCGTGCGATTTCAGTTTTACCAACGCCGGTTGGGCCGATCATCAGTATGTTTTTTGGCGTTACTTCGTGGCGCAACTCTTCGTCCAGTTGCATACGGCGCCAGCGGTTACGCAGCGCAATTGCCACGGAACGCTTGGCGTTGTCCTGGCCGATGATATGTTTGTTCAGCTCGCTGACAATTTCGCGTGGAGTCATTTCAGACATGGGGGATCCTTACGCCTTAGACGCTAATTCTTCGATAGTGTGGAAATGGTTGGTGTAAATACAGATATCACCGGCGATCCCCAGCGATTTCTCAACGATGTCACGGGCACCCAGATCGGAGTTCTCCAGCAGGGCACGGGCGGCGGCCTGGGCGTACGGGCCACCGGAACCGATAGCAATCAGATCATCTTCTGGCTGAATAACGTCACCGTTACCGGTAATGATAAGCGACGCATTTTCATCGGCTACGGCCAGCAGTGCTTCAAGTTTGCGCAGCATACGATCGGTACGCCAGTCTTTAGCCAGCTCAACGGCGGCTTTCACCAGGTGTCCCTGATGCATTTCGAGTTTGCGTTCAAAGAGTTCAAACAGGGTAAAGGCATCGGCTGTGCCGCCTGCAAAGCCGGCGATGACTTTGTCGTTATAGAGGCGGCGAACTTTTTTCACGTTGCCTTTCATTACGGTGTTGCCGAGCGTGGCCTGACCATCACCACCGATTACGACATGGCCGTTGCGGCGCACACTTACTATTGTTGTCACGAGCAGACCCCTTATTGCATCAGCTTAATACGTGCCCCGGACCGTGTCCGGGGCTGAATGCAATTATAGATGGGGGAGATTTTGGGGGTTTCAACCCCCGCCGAGACGAATGCAGTTAGAGTGACCAGCCATCTTCAGACGGTTAAGCGTGCCGTCTGCATTATCTTTGCCTTTGATCGGGCCAATCACCACGCGATTCCAGCCTTTGTTGGTGGTAATACGTGAATCAAATCCTTCAAAAGCAAGCTGTGCACGAACCGTTTCCGCCTGCTCGCTACCTTTGAATGAACCGCACTGAACCATCCAGCGTTTTTCATCTTTTTTCTCGTGAGCGGC
>DALYUA010000342.1:0-3980 GCA_031993245.1 Buttiauxella sp.
TACGCGCTGGGCGGGGTGGTGGATTTTCATCCGCAGGGGAGCGAAGTGGGACAGATTGCCATTATGCTTAATGCCGCCGCGCAGCACGACCCGCTATTGCACGATCTACCAGCGACGTTCGATAGCTTCCTTAGCCACGAACAAAGCGTGATTACGCCGCCGCCAGGCGCAGTAGTGCTTGGCGCATCCCGCCACGATCCGCATCAAATTATCCGTTATTCCCCAACGGCGCTGTCGGTGCAGTTCCACCCGGAATTTACCGCACCGGTGATGAACACACTTATTACCAGCCGCAGCGAAAGGATCGCGATGAAAGGTAAAGACCGTGATGCGCTGCTGGCAAACGTGAGCGAGACGCCTGTTTCGCGTTCAATTTTGCAGAGGTTTGAGCAGTTGACGCGCTAAGTTTATGTTGGCTGGCGCGGCGCTCACCCGACCCGGAACAGCTTTTGTAGGGTGGATAAGCGATAGCGCCATCCACCAGTATTATCCTCTGCTCCTGCTATAAAATTGAGCAAATTCAGCTAAAAATGAATAACATGATAGCCGTTTGTTATTTGCCGCAGGCGGGCTGGTGTGCTGTTATTAAGACTCAAAATAATAAGTGCACAAACCATTTAGCTAGCAAATAAAAGGCAAAGATATGTCCACAGGGAAAACGCTCCTCGGGCTGCTGCTTAGCGCTCTGTTACCTGCCGGTACGGCGCTGGCAGCGGCAAACAACAGCACCATCGTCTACTGTTCCGAAGCTTCACCGGAATCCTTCAACCCGCAAATCGCCAGCTCCGGCCCGACGTTTGTCGCCAGCTCGCAGACTTTGTACAACCGCCTTGTGGATTTTCGCCATAGCGACAACCTGCCGGTGCCGTCGCTGGCCACCGAGTGGAAAATCAGCCCGGACGGTAAAACCTACACCTTTACCTTGCGCAAAGGCGTAAAGTTCAACAGCAACAAATATTTTAAGCCAACGCGTGATTTCAACGCCGACGACGTTATTTTCTCCGTGATGCGCCAGAAAGACGCTAATCATCCGTATCACAAAGTTTCGCAGGCCAGTTATGAGTACTTCAACGATGTCGGCTTCGACAAACTGATAACTGACGTGAAAAAAATCGATGATTACCACGTCCAGTTCACGCTGAGCGAGCCGAATGCTGCCTTCCTCGCCGACTGGGGGATGGATTTCGCTTCGATTTTGTCAGCGGAATATGCGGATGCAATGCTGAAAAAGGGCACGCCTGAACTGGTGGATACCCAGCCAATCGGCACCGGCCCTTATGCGTTGCAGGAATACAAAGTGGATTCGCTGATCCGCTACGTGGCGAACCCGAATTACTGGAACGGTGAAGTGCCGACCAAACACCTGATCTTCTCGATCACGCCAAACGTGCAGACTCGTCTGGCAAAACTGCAGAAAAACGAATGCCAGATTATCCCGGCCCCAAGCCCGGTGCAGTTTGACGCGATTAAGGCGAATAAAGATCTCGCGCTACACACCGTCGATGGCCTGAACGTCGGCTATCTGGCGTTTAATACCACTAAAAAACCCTTTGATAACGTACTGGTGCGCCAGGCGCTGAACTACGCCGTGGACAAAAAAGCCATCATCAACGCCGTCTTTATGGGGTCGGGAACGGTTGCGAAATCGCCGATCCCTCCTGCCATGATGGGCTATAACAAAAACCTGAAGGATTACGCTTACGATCCTGAAAAAGCCAAAGCGCTGCTGAAACAGGCGGGTCTGGAAAAAGGGTTCGATACCGATCTGTGGTCCATGCCGGTGCAGCGTCCCTACAACCCGAACTCGAGACGCATTGCCGAAATGATTCAGGCGGACTGGGCGAAAGTGGGCGTGAATGCCAAAATCGTCACTTTCGAGTGGGGCGAGTACCTGTCGGGAATGCGTAAAGGCGAGCACTCTTCAGCGCTGTTCGGCTGGATGTCCGACAATGGCGACCCGGATAACTTCGCGGATACCCTGTTAGGCTGCGGCAGCATCGAAAGCGGCTCTAACGCCGCCCGCTGGTGCGACAAACAGTACGATGCGCTGACGCAGAAAGCGAAACTAACCAGCGATCCGGCTGCGCGCGCCAAACTTTATGAGCAGGCGCAGGAGGTTTTCTACCAGCAGGCTCCGTGGATCCCGCTTGCGAACGGCAAAACCTTCTATGCCACACGCAGCAACGTAACGGGGTATAGTGTCAGCCTCAGCGGCAGCGATTTCTCAAAAGCTAAGCTGAACTAAAATCCGCTGGATGGCGCTGCGTTTATCTACGCTACAACTCATATGCCAGGGTAGGTAAGTGAAACGCCATCCGCCAAAAAGGAGAAACGCATGGCACATCTCGACGAGATTATCGCACGCGTAGACGCAACCATTAACGAAAACGTCATTGAACACATGAACGAACTGCTGATTGAACTGAGCGACGACGCGCAACTGAGCCGCGAAGATCGTTACACCCAGCAGCAGCGTCTGCGCACCGCTATTGTCCATAAAGGCCATCATCAAAGAGAAGAGGCGGAAGAGCGCCGTCAGGCCTTAACCAAAGGCGGCACCATTCTGTAATAAGCGGGAGTTATTATGCGTATTGGATTTATCGGACTGGGCGGCATGGGTCAGCCAATGGCCGAAAACCTGCTTAAAGCGGGCTACGAAGTCGCGGTGTGGAACCGCTCCCCGGCACCAGCCGAAGCATTAAAAGCGCAGGGCGCGCGTGTTTGCGTGACCCCCGCAGAATTTACCGACAGCGACGTGCTGATAACCATGCTGGCCGATGACGATATCAGCCGCGACGTGGTTATCGGGCAGGGGGCGCTCGCCGCATTGCCGCAAGGAGCTATCTGGATCAACATGGCGACGGTTTCGGTAGCTTTCAGCGAAGAGATGGCGGCAAAAGCCAGCGCACGCCGCTGCCGCTATGTAGCGGCGCCGGTTCTGGGGCGTGTGGACGTTGCCGCAGCCGGAAACCTGAATATTCTCACTGCGGGCAGCCGTGATTTGCTTGATAAAGTGCAGCCGATTTTCGACGTGCTGGGCAGTAAAACCTGGCGCTTTGGCGATAAGCCAGAGCAGGCCGCGGCCGTTAAACTCGCTGCAAATTTCATGCTGGCAAGCGCCATTGAAGCAATGGGCGAATCGGCGGCGCTGGTCGGGGCGTATAACGTAGCGCCTGTTGATTTCCTCGGCATGCTAACCAGCACGCTGTTTGCGGCACCGGCCTATAAAAACTACGGCGCGATGATTGCGGAAAATCGTTATACCCCGGCCGGGTTTACCATGAAGCTGGGCCTGAAAGACGTGCGTCTGGCACAGCAGGCAGCGGAAAGTAAACATGTGCCGATGGGGATTGCGGGCGTCTTGCGCGATAACTATCTCGATGCGCTTGCGCACGGTGATGAAAATCTCGACTGGGCAGCTTCAGCCACGGTATCCGCCCGCCGCAGCGGTAAAGCTTGAATAAACGCCCGTCAGTAGTGGCGGGGTTTGTTCGGGTTCCCAATACCGGAGCTCTGGACTTTTTGCTGCCTCACTTAATGACCTATAGTAAGGCACTTATACTTTATCCCTCCCGGAGATCGGCTTTGACTGGCACAACAAATGAATATCTGCAGCCAACCGGCGCGGCTTTAGCTGACTGGCAACCGCGTCCAGCTCCTCAGCGTGTAGTACTCGAAGGGCGCTACTGTCGCCTTGAACCGCTTACTCCCCAAACGCACACGAAAACGCTGTGGAAAGCCTGGAGCAAAGCAGAAGATGGGCGCGACTGGACTTATATGAGCGTGGGACCTTTTGCCAGCGAGCAACAGTTTGCTGAATTTGTGGCGAACGCAGCCGCAAGTACGGACCCTTTGCACTTTGCGGTCATCGACCAGAAAACAGCGCGCGCGATGGGCACGCTTTCGCTGATGCGCATCGATCCGGCGAACGGCGTGGCAGAAGTGGGGTTTGTAGCTTTTTCGCCCGAACTCAAACGCAC
>DALYUA010000343.1:0-3968 GCA_031993245.1 Buttiauxella sp.
AACGATGCTCAGCGCCGCATTGAAGAGCTGGAAAGCGCCGGGGATTATCACTCCGGCACGGTACGCTTCCTGCGTGGCGCGGTGAAAGCCTGCCGCAGCGGCGTGCGTCGCAGCCATCTGATTAGCTATCAGGAAGATGGCGCTTTGCTGCAGGAACTCTTCTCCCGCGACGGTATCGGCACCCAGATCGTTATGGAAAGCGCCGAACAAATTCGCCGTGCGACCATCAACGATATCGGCGGCATTCTTGAGCTGATCCGCCCTCTTGAGCAGCAGGGTATTCTGGTGCGCCGCTCACGCGAGCAGTTAGAAATGGAGATCGATAAGTTTACGATCATTCAGCGCGATAACCTGACCATCGCCTGCGCCGCGCTCTATCCTTTCCAGGAAGAAGGAATCGGCGAAATGGCGTGCGTGGCGGTACACCCGGATTACCGAAGCTCGTCGCGAGGTGAAGTCTTGTTGCAGCGCATAGCTACGCAGGCACGGCAAATGGGGCTCAGCAAGCTGTTCGTGCTGACGACGCGCAGCATTCACTGGTTTCAGGAGCGTGGCTTCACGCCGGTGGATGTGGATCTACTGCCGGAAAGTAAAAAAGAGATGTATAACTACCAGCGCCGTTCGAAGATCCTGATGGCGGACTTAGCCTAAGTTGTGGCGGGCGGCGCAAGCTCACCCGCCTGCAAACTAGTTAAACACGTCAATCAAGCCGCTGCGTCTTTCAGTACGCGTCAGAATTGCCTTCTCAAGCACCCGATCGTCGGCATACAGAGATAGTCGGCTGCGCGCGCGCGTAACGGCGGTATAAACCAGTTCGCGCGTCACAACCGGCGTGAACTGGTTCGGCAGCACCAGCGCCGCATGATCGAATTCAGAACCCTGAGACTTATGCACCGTCATAGCAAAGGCGGTATCATGTGCCGGTAAACGACTTGGCTGCACCGATTTCACCGAGCCATCGGGCAGTGAAAACCAGACGCGGAGCCCTTCTCCCCTTTCCAGCGCGATGCCGATATCGCCATTGAACAGCCCCAGCGCGCTGTCATTGCGGGCAATCATAATCGGGCGGCCACTGTACCAGCGCGATGCAGCAGGCAGCGGTCGGGTAATCTGACGCTTATTAAGCAGCGCCTGCTCTATTCGCTCATTGAGTCCGCCAACGCCAAAAGGCCCTTCCCGAAGCGCGCATAACAGCTGGTAGCGTCCAAACGCCTCCAGAATCTGCTCGGGTTCAGCCTGCCTGAGTATTAATTCAAGCCAGGGACGATAGCCTTCCAGCGCGTCCGCAATCATCGCCGCGTAGTCATCCCCCTCACGCAGCGGCTGTTTTTTTATATCAGTAAAGCCCAGACTGAACGTTGCCTGAGCTTTTCGCGCATCGCTGGCGTTTACGGCCAAGGCGAGCTGGCCGATGCCGGACTGGCTGTCGAAGCGATAGCTTTTTTGCAGCAAACATAAACCATCGCGTAACGCGCAGGCTTGCTCACCCTCTCCGGCAGGGATTAAATAATCGGTAATGCGGCTCAGCTCCTGGGCGCGATCGCAAGAGTAGCCAAACGTCACGTAATGGCAGATATCCCCCAGCACGGCGCCGGCTTCAACGGATGCCAGTTGGTCACGATCGCCAAGAAAAATCACGCGCGCATGGACCGGCAGCGCATCAATCACTTTTGCCATCATCGGCAAATCCACCATTGAGGCTTCATCCACCACCAGCACGTCCAGGTGGAGCCGGTTCCCGGCATGATAGCGCAGACGCTGGCTGTTCGGCTGCACGCCCAACAGGCGGTGCAGCGTACAGGCATCCTCCGGTAACGCTTCTTTTTGTTTGTCGCTAAGCGGTAAACGGCGCAGCGCCGAACCGAGGGATTCCGTTAACCGGGCCGCCGCCTTCCCGGTAGGCGCAGCAAGCTGGATACGTAGCGGGCCTTCGTCTGAAAGCTCAACCAGGGCAGCAAGCAGTTTGGCAACCGTTGTGGTCTTTCCGGTGCCGGGCCCGCCGGAAATCACGGAGATTCTTCTTGTCAGCGCGACCGCAGCCGCAACTTTCTGCCAGTCGATATCATTCGTTGGTTCAAAAAGCTGATTCAGCACAACGGCAAGCCGCTGTTCGTCCAGCGGCATCGGGCGATTTTCAGCGCCAAAAAACTGCGCGACAGCGCGCTCGTTTTGCCACATGCGGTTAAGATAAATGCGCTCGCCAATTAGCTTCAGCGGCGTGGGATCGTCGTTTTCGCTTACCGCCTTCGAGGCGAGTAGCGTACTTTTCCAGTCACTCACCTCGCCCGCTGCGGCAAAGAGCTGCTCTGCCAGTTCTGGCTGCCTTCCCACAAACCAGTGTTCAGGCGTTAGCCGGGCAAGCGGCAGGCAAACGTGCCCTTCGCCCGCGTCATGGCTCACCAGCGCGGCGGCCAGCATCACAGCTGGCTGCTCGTTACTGGCAATCATCATGGCAAACTGAACATCCAGCGCACGGAGCAACTTCTGCTCGACCGCCTGCTGTAACCATTGCAACATCGTCATGGCATCACCTCTTCCTGGGCGCCGGCAAACAGGGCATCCATCTTTGTAATCAGTTCGGCATCAGGGCGAGTAGAAAAAATCCCCTGTGACGAACCATTGCCTTCCACTCCACGCAGGAAGAGATAAATCACTCCGCCGAAATGGGTAGCATAATCGTAATCGCGGATACGATGGCGCAGGTAACGGTGCAGCGCAAGGGTGTATAACTGATACTGTAAATCGTAACGATGAGACCGCATGGCACCCTCCATCGCCTGTCGGGTATAGGCGCTACTCTCTTCGCCCAGCCAGTTTGATTTGTAATCCAGCAGGTAATAACGCCCCTGCCAGCGGAACACCAGATCGATAAAGCCCTTGAGCATGCCCCGCACCTGTCGGAAATCCAGCGGTGGGCAATCCGCCGACAGCGGATCGTATTCACGAATGAGTTTGTCCAGCGCCTCGGCCCGCAGATCCGTGTCGATAGGCAGGTAAAATTCCAGCTCCACCTGTTTTTCTCTCGGCGAGATTTTGTTAAGCGACACCCCAGTTTCATTCAAAGGCGCCTGCAAAATTTCGCCCAGCCAGCCGCTAAGAACGGGCTGCCAGTGCTCGCCAAACCCCTGCAGGCTCAACGTATCGGCCAGCCACGCCTCATCAAGCGGTTGAGTAAAATCTATGCCTTCAAACAGGCTATGCAGGAACGTGCCGGGAGCGGCACCACGTGGGAAGGAATGCGGAGTAAGTGATGACTCACTTTTCTCCTGCTCGGCCCCCGCGCCGTCCACGTCAAGTCGCGGCAATAAATCCTGCGCCAGATGGTAGCCGCGCTGTTGCAGCCCGGAATAGCTGGTAACTCGCCAGTTATCGGCAATGCGCCGTTGCAGCTCGCGCGCGCTCAATTCCGGCCGCTCAGCCACGACGGGCTGCCAGGGCTGCGGATCTTTTTGCTTCAGCGGCTCCACGCTAATCGCCTCGCAGGCTAATGCCTCAAGACATGCCTGCAGTCCAGCAGCGTCCAGGGCTTCACCCTTTTGCAGCAGATAGCCCAGCGCGCTAAGGTGCAGGTCGCTGGCCCCTTTTTTGGCGCGGCTGCCGCGAAAAAGCGGCGCAACGCCAAGGCTGCAATGCCAGACAGAACGGGTCAACGCTACATACAGCAGCCGTAAATCTTCCGCAAGCCGCTCCTCTTCCGCAAGGCTCAGGCTTTCCTCGTTATCGCTTAAATCCAGTAGCGAGGTGAAGGTGGTGCGATCGTGGTACAGGCCGCTGTTCTGCGTGCGAAAATTGGCGATAAACGGCAGCCAGACTAACGGGTACTCCAGCCCTTTAGATTTGTGGATAGTGACCACTTGCACCAGGTGCTTATCGCTTTCAAGACGCAGTTGCTGGCTGGAAGCGTTGCTGTCAGGTTCCGCAATCTGCTGCGCAAGCCAGCGAACTAACGCAAATTCGCTATCCGCCTG
>DALYUA010000344.1:0-3962 GCA_031993245.1 Buttiauxella sp.
ACGGCAGCAAAGATGTGTTCGTACACTTCTCTGCAATCCAGGGTAACGGCTTCAAAACTCTGGCTGAAGGCCAGAACGTTGAGTTCGAAATCCAGGACGGCCAGAAAGGCCCTGCTGCAGTTAACGTGACTGCCATCTAATTCAGCTGAATTAGGCTCAGGCGCCAAAACGCCTAATTGAGTTAAAAGCCTCGCCTTCGTAGCGGGGCTTTTTAATGATTGAAATAAAATCAACACCTTTCAAAGTATTACCAAAACCCTCTCCGCGTTGCCTCTTGTTGCACTCCTGCGAAGGATTTAGCACTGTTTCCGCACGAATCGCCGCGTAAGTCTGTTTAAATTTTCATTCGCTTACGTTTTGATAAGGATTGATGGTGAGGAAAATTACCCCCGCGCTCGTGGGCAATTTCATCCAGTGGCGTTTCGGACTGCTTTGTCTGGCAATCCTGCTAAGCCTGCTTTTATTGCTTGGCAGGGTGGCCTGGTTACAGATTATCTCCCCGGATAATCTTGTCAGGCAGGAAGACATGCGATCCCTGCGCGAAAAAACCATTATGGTGCCGCGCGGCATGATACAGGACCGTGACGGTCGTCCCCTGGCGGTGAGCGTCCCGGTCGAGGCGGTATGGGCCGATCCAAAAATAGTGATGGAAAAAGGGGGCGTCCAGTTCAACCGACGCTGGCAGGCGCTTGCTAACGCGCTACATACGCCGCTGAGTGAAATCGCAGCGCGTATCCATCATAACGAGCATAGCCGTTTCCTCTACCTTGCTCGCCAGCTTGATCCACAGCAAGCAGCCTGGATCGATAAGTTAAATATTGCCGGTATCTCCCTGCGTGAAGAATCCCGTCGGTTTTATCCTGCCGGGCATGTTGCGTCGAACCTGCTGGGGTTTACCAATATCGACGATCGGGGCATTGAGGGCGTTGAGAAGAGTTTCGACCGCCAGCTAACCGGTGCTTCAGGTGAGCGCCTGGTGCGCAAAGATCGCTATGGCCACGTGATTGAGAATGTTACAGAGACGCCGCCGAAACCTGCACACAACATTGTTTTGAGCATCGATGAGCGCCTTCAGACGGTGGCGGAAGATGCGCTGGGCAATGCGGTCACCTGGAACAAAGCGCAGTCAGGCGCCGCGGTGATTATTGATGTGAATACCGGTGAGGTGCTGGCGATGGCCAGCTACCCGACCTTTAACCCGAATAATCGGGACGGGGCAACCTTAGACGATTTCCGTAACCGTGCCATCAGCGACACCTTCGAACCCGGCTCTACGGTTAAGCCTATGGTTATTATGACCGCCCTGAAGCAGGGGATCGTCCAGCCGGATAGCGTGGTGGACACGCACCCCTATACCCTTGACGGGCACCGGATCCGCGATGTCGGATTCTATCCGCAATTAACGCTTACCGGCATCTTACAAAAGTCCAGCGATACCGGGGTTTCCCGGCTTTCGCTTGCCATGCCGATTCAGGCTCTGCTGGACACCTATAAAAGCTTTGGTTTTGGAACGCCCACCGGCCTTGGCTTGACGGGAGAGAGCAGTGGCCTACTACCGCACCGGCAGCGCTGGGGAGAGCTGGATCGTGCCACGTTCTCATTTGGCTATGGGCTGATGGTTACCCCGCTGCAGCTGGCTCACGTCTTCGCCACCATCGGGAGCTTTGGCATTTCCAGGCCGTTATCTATTACGCGAGTCGATCCGCCGGTTGTCGGGAAACGCGTGATATCCGCGCGCATCGCTCATCAGGTTGAACATATGATGGAAAGCGTGGCGCTGCCGGGCGGTGGGGGAACAAAAGCTGCCGTGCGCGGCTATCGCGTAGCGGTTAAAACGGGTACGGCGAAAAAAATTGGCGATGACGGTAAATATATCGATAAATATATTGCCTATACCGCAGGCGTTGCACCCGCCAGTAATCCTCGCTTTGCACTAGCCGTAGTTATCAACGATCCTTCCAACGGCGCCTATTACGGCGGGGCAGTTTCGGCGCCGGTGTTTAGCCAGATCATGGGGGATGTGCTGCGCCTGGAAAATATTGAACCGGATGGTTTATCGCCGGGGGATGAACGTCTGGTACTGATGAATAAGAAACAGGAGGCGGCCCCGGCGCTGTAGCCGCTTTTCGTCGCAGGGCGTAAGCGTTACACTTGCGCCCTCTACAGTTACCCGGAGTCACCATGTCCTACCTCTGTCCACTTTGCCATTCACCTCTTCTTGCGCAGGAAAAAAGTTTTGTTTGTCCGCAGGGACACCAGTTCGACAAGGCAAAAGAGGGCTATGTGAATCTGCTGCCGGTACAGCACAAGCACTCCAAAGCTCCGGGTGACAGCGCTGAGATGATGCAGGCCCGCCGCGCATTTCTTGATGCGGGTCATTACCAGCCGCTGCGCGATACAATTTGCCACATTCTGACCGGGTTCGCGCCTGAAAAACTGCTGGATATCGGGTGTGGGGAAGGGTATTACACCGCTGGATTTGCTAGGGCGTTAACAGGACTTACGGGAAATATCTGGGGGCTGGATGTTGCAAAAGTTGCGATTCGCTATGCGGCTAAGCGCTACCCACAGGTACATTTTTGCGTCGCCTCCAGCCATCGCCTGCCGTTTGATGACGGCAGCCTGGATGCCGTGGTGCGAATCTTTGCTCCATGCAAGGCCGAAGAGCTGGCGCGCGTGGTTAAACCTGGCGGCGTGGTAATTACCGCCACTCCCGGCCCGCGCCATCTGATGCAGCTAAAAGGTTTACTCTATCAGGACGTTTTATTGCATTCGGAAGAGGTTGAATCGCTGCCCGGTTTTACGCAAGAGCAGAGCTGCCAGATTGGCTGGCCGATGGCGCTTAGGGGAGAAGAAGCCGTGGCGCTGTTACAAATGACGCCGTTTGCCTGGCGCGCACGCCCGGAAGTATGGGAGGCGCTGAAAGCAGAAACGGCGTTTGTCTGTGAAACCGACTTTGTGGTGCGGGTCTGGCGACGCGAAGCTTAGCCTAAGGGTAAAAATGGCTGTACAGGATCTGGCAGCCAATCCCGATTAACACCAGGCCACCGAGGATCTCGGCACGTTTACCCAGCATCGGGCCGATAAAACGGCCAACCATCATTCCCAGAGTGGACATTATCAGCGTGGCGCAGCCAATCGCCAGCGCGGTTTCGATGATGTTCACCTTCAAAAACGCCAGGCCAACCCCAACCGCCATGGCGTCAAGGCTTGTGGCAATGGCGGTGGTGACTAAAAGCCAGAAACCGTGGCGCTGCAGCTTAGGCGCATCTTCTGCATCGCCGCCACGCAAACCCTCGATGAACATTCTTCCACCCAGAAAAACCAGCAACACGAAGGCTATCCAGTGATTCCATTCCAGCACGACCTGGCTTGCCAGCAGGCCAAGACACCAGCCGATAAGTGGCGTAAGGGTTTCAATGGCGCCAAAAATAAGGCCCGTGCGGAGCGCTTCTGAAAATCTGGGTTTATGAAGCGAGGCACCTTTCCCGATCGATGCTGCGAAAGCATCCATCGACATGCCAAATGCGAGAAGGAGAGTTGCGGAGAGATTCATTACGGCGCCTCAGTTGGGAATATCCATATACACGTTGCCCATCCCCAACGTTCGATGGTTACGTGCCTATGGTCTCGCCTACTCATAACTGAGTCGTACACGCCACGTTCTTAGAACGAGTATGTTGACATGTACATTTTCACTGCTGTGAAAATCGGCTACTCCCCAACGACGGGCGCAACCTTAACATATTTTTTGAAAATAAAACAATAATTGATATTGTCCCTTAAGCGCGCAAATGATAACGATTTTCATTTAATTGAAAAAGTAATCAAAACGTTAATAAATAAGCACAGAGAATAGCCGGAAATAGCTTTGGCTATGTTTTGGTTCGCCTGACTGGTTAAAAAATATAGAGATTGCTATCTTTTTAACCTATTGACTGGCAACAAGAAGCTTATAAATT
>DALYUA010000345.1:0-3949 GCA_031993245.1 Buttiauxella sp.
AGAAGCGGAAGATTATGACGCAGCCGTGAACCGTCTTACCGAACCTTTCCCCGATCTGATCCTGCTGGACTGGATGCTTCCCGGCGGCTCCGGCATTCAGTTTATTAAGCACCTCAAACGCGAGGCGCTGACCCGTGAAATTCCCGTAATGATGCTGACCGCGCGCGGTGAAGAAGAGGATCGCGTACGGGGTCTGGAAGTAGGCGCGGATGATTACATCACCAAACCGTTCTCGCCTAAGGAGCTGGTGGCACGCATTAAGGCCGTGATGCGCCGTATTTCGCCGATGGCGGTGGAAGAAGTTATCGAAATGCAGGGGCTGAGCCTTGATCCGTCGTCACACCGCGTAATGACCGGTGAAAGCCCTCTGGATATGGGGCCGACGGAATTTAAGCTTTTACATTTCTTTATGACTCATCCGGAGCGGGTTTACAGCCGCGAACAGCTGCTCAACCACGTATGGGGCACCAATGTATACGTGGAGGACCGCACGGTTGACGTGCATATTCGCCGTTTACGCAAAGCGCTGGAACTGACCGGTCACGATCGCATGGTACAAACAGTACGCGGCACGGGCTATCGCTTCTCGACCCGTTTTTAGTTTCCTACAGGAGTGTGAAGCGTGCTGGAACGGTTGTCATGGAAAAGGCTGGTGCTGGAGCTGGTGCTCTGCTGTTTACCGGCGGCGATTCTCGGGCTGATTTTCGGCCATCTTCCCTGGTTTTTACTGGCGGCGGTTACCGCTTTGCTGGTGTGGCATTTCTGGAATCTGCTGCGTCTTTCCTGGTGGCTGTGGGTCGATCGCAGCATGACGCCGCCGCCCGGAAGCGGTAGCTGGGAGCCTTTGCTGTATGGCCTGCATCAGATGCAGCTACGTAACAAGAAACGCCGTAAAGAGCTGGGAAATCTGATTAAGCGTTTTCGCAGCGGGGCTGAATCACTCCCGGATGCGGTAGTGCTGACCACGGAAGAAGGGACGATTTTCTGGTGTAACGGCCTGGCGCAACAGCTGCTTGGCCTGCGCTGGCCGGACGATAACGGCCAGAATATCCTCAACTTATTGCGTTACCCGGAATTTACCCGCTACTTAACCACGAAAGAATTTACCCGTCCGCTGACCCTGGTGCTGAACACTGGCCGTCATCTGGAATTTCGTGTGATGTCCTACAGCGACGAGCAGTGGCTGCTGGTGGCGCGTGACGTTACGCAGATGCATCAGCTGGAAGGCGCGCGGCGCAACTTTTTTGCCAACGTCAGCCATGAGTTACGCACGCCGTTAACCGTGCTGCAGGGCTACCTGGAAATGATGCAGGACCAGAACCTGGAAGGGCCCCTGCGCGATAAAGCGCTGGGCACCATGCGCGAGCAAACTTCGCGTATGGAAGGCCTGGTGAAACAGTTATTGACGCTATCGCGTATTGAAGCGGCTCCGGCGATGGTGCTGAATGAAAAAATTGACGTGCCGCTGATGCTGCGGGTGGTGGAACGTGAAGCGCAGACGCTATGCCAACAAAAGCAGACGTTGCAGTTTGATGTTAATCCAGCGCTTAAGGTATTTGGCAACGAAGAGCAGCTGCGCAGCGCGATTTCGAATCTGGTTTATAACGCGGTGAACCACACGCCTGAAGGCACCCATATTACCGTTAGCTGGCAAAAGACAACGCTGGGAGCAAAATTCAGCGTGACGGATAACGGGCCGGGCATTTCCGCTGAGCATATCCCACGTCTGACGGAGCGTTTCTACCGCGTGGATAAAGCGCGCTCAAGGCAAACGGGTGGCAGCGGGCTGGGGCTGGCGATAGTTAAACATGCCCTGAGTCATCATGAGGCGCGGCTGGATATCGAAAGCGCATTGGGGCGTGGAACGACGTTTTCGTTTGTACTGCCTGAAAGGCTGATTGTGCCGTGTGAATGAGGATCTGAGTTGGCTTTACGTTACGCAGACCTTCTCCTGCGTGAGAAGGTCTGGTGAGCACATCCCACGCTCGCGGATCTTATGCTGCACATTTATTAACCAGATCTGTCAATTTCTCTTTCCAGATCTCTTTTGCCGTACGTTTTTTACCCTCCTGTTAACCAAAATTTGTCTGTCGGTGATAAAATGACCGCACGATGAACCACAATAAATTCCTGTAATTGAATTTATTCACTGCTTTTTTTCAGGAACTAAGAATATCAATCTGGTTTCAGGATCGCTCCTTGTCTTCAAACGCTATAAGCGTTTTAATTGCGCCCCTGGCATTACCAGACCGACTGAATTTGCGTGGTAATTCGACCAACTATTCTTCGCCACCGATCAGGAACGGTATTTTCCGCTGTCGATAACTGAAAATGCCGCTTTTTTGCCATGCTTTACGGCAGAGAAATTTCGAAAACTCAACACCATACATCCACAGGCTGCAATTATTTTATGACCCATCACTTAAAATCTCGCGACATCATTGCTCTGGGCTTTATGACCTTTGCGCTGTTTGTCGGTGCGGGCAATATCATTTTCCCTCCAATGGTTGGCTTACAGGCCGGTGAACACGTCTGGACGGCAGCCCTTGGCTTCCTGGTAACCGCTGTGGGTTTGCCGGTGTTGACCATCGTAGCCATTGCCCGCGTGGGTGGCGGTATCGATAGCTTAAGCTCGCCGATTGGCCGTCGTGCTGGCGTGCTGCTGGCTACTATCTGCTACCTGGCCGTAGGCCCGCTGTTTGCCACGCCGCGTACCGCAACCGTCTCTTTTGAAGTAGGTATCGCACCGTTGACCGGCTCAGGCGAGCTGCCGCTGTTTATCTACAGCCTCGTCTATTTCGCTATGGTTATCGCCATCTCCCTTTATCCAGGCAAACTGCTGGATACTGTCGGGCACGTGCTGGCGCCGGTGAAAATTGTCGCGCTGTTGGTGCTGGCTGCGGGAGCCATGCTGTGGCCTGCTGGCGGTATCAGCGCCGCGACTGAGGCATATCAAAATGCCGCATTTTCCAACGGGTTCGTGAACGGTTATCTGACCATGGACACCCTGGCGTCGCTGGTGTTTGGTATCGTTATTGTTAACGCGGCCCGTTCGCGCGGCGTGACAGAATCCCGCCTGCTGACGCGCTATACCATCTGGGCTGGTCTGATTGCGGGCGTTGGTTTAACGTTGATTTATCTGGCGCTGTTCCGTCTGGGTTCAGACAGTGCATCTCTTGTTGCCGATCAGAACGCGAACGGCGCTGCGATCCTGCACGCTTATGTGGCTCACACCTTCGGCGGCGCGGGCAGTCTCTTCCTGGCTGCGCTGATTTTCCTGGCCTGTATGGTCACGGCAGTAGGCCTGACCTGCGCGTGCGCGGAGTTTTTCAGCCAGTATTTACCGCTGTCTTACCGCGCGCTGGTATTTATCCTCGGCCTGTTCTCTATGGTGGTGTCTAACCTCGGTTTGAGCCATCTGATTCAGGTTTCCATTCCGGTACTGACGGCCATTTATCCGCCGTGTATCGCGCTGGTAGTGCTGAGCTTCACCCGTCCGTGGTGGCACAACTCAAGCCGTGTGATAGCACCGGCGATGCTCATCAGCACAATGTTTGGTATCATTGACGGGATCAAGGCTTCGGCCATCAGCGATATGCTGCCAGCGTGGACTGCGCGCTTACCGCTTGCCGATCAAGGTCTGGCGTGGGTGTTACCGACCGTGGCGATGGTGATAATCGCCGTAGTCTGGGACCGCGCAGCAGGGCGACAGGTGACTTCCAGCGCCCACTAAAAATTTGCATGTTGTTTAACCACGGGGCTGCGCTCCGTGGTTTTTTATTGGTTGAGAGTGATTTGGTACGATGGAAAACAAGAATAAGCTCAAGCGCGGTTTGAGCACCCGGCACATACGTTTTATGGCGCTGGGTTCGGCGATTGGCACGGGGCTGTTTTACGGCTCGGCGGATGCCATCAAAATGGCGGGGCCAAGCGTATTGCTGGCCTATAT
>DALYUA010000346.1:0-3947 GCA_031993245.1 Buttiauxella sp.
TTCAACCATAAACAACGGCAGGCCGGTCGCAAAGGCTCGCTCGCACAGCTTGCTGATACGCGCGTCCATTTCATAGCCGCCGGTCAGCAGGATTGCGCCGATCTCGACGCCATTCATTGCGGCCAGGCATGCGGCAACCAGCACGTCCGGACGGTCTGCGGACGTGACCAGCAAAGAGCCCGGACGGAAGTGTTCCAGCATATGTGGAATGCTGCGCGCGCAGAAGGTCACGGATTTAACGCGGCGGGTTTTGATATCGCCTTCGTTAACGATGGTCGCATCCAAGTGGCGGGCCATGTCGATTGCACGAGTAGCAATCAGGTCGAAGCTCCACGGCACGCAGCCCAGCACCGGCAGCGGGCTGTCGGCAAACAGCTCTTTTGGATCGATATTTGCGATGCTTGCTTTAGAAGAGTCGTCGAAAATCTCAGACAGGTCCGGGCGGGTACGGCCTTGTTCATCAACCGGGGCATTCAGTTTGTTAATGATAACGCCGGTGATGTTGGTGTTTTTACTGCCGCCGAAGCTGCTGCGGGCCAGCTCAATGCGCTCTTTCATCTGCTCTGGCGAGTTGTTGCCCAGCGACATGACGAAGACGATTTCGGCGTTCAGGGTTTTGGCGATTTCGTAATTCAGCGACTGCGCAAACTGGTGTTTACGCGTAGGAACCAGGCCTTCAACCAGCACCACTTCAGCGTCTTTGCTGCTCGCATGGTAGTTGGCGATGATCTCTTCCATCAGCACGTCCTGTTGATTGCTGGACAGCAGCGTCTCAACGTGGCTCATGCGCAGCGGTTCAGCCGCAGGGATGGTGGAGTTCGCACGCACGATGCTGGTGGTCTGGTCAGGCTTATCGCCGCCGGTACGCGGCTGGGCGATAGGTTTGAAGACGCTAAGGCGGACGCCTTTTTGTTCCATAGCGCGGATCACACCGAGGCTGACGCTGGTCAGGCCGACGCTGGTTCCGGTAGGGATCAACATAATAGTACGGGACACGGTATAACCTCTTTCGTTTTCGCAAGCAGCCGCTCGCGAGACTCAGAAAACAACACCGCCAGCGAAGCGCTGGCGGCGGGAGAATCAGGCGGTCAGGCGGAATGCATCCTGAGCGATAACCAGCTCTTCGTTGGTGGTGATGACCAACGCCGGGCGGGTACCCTCTTTATTGATGAAGCCGGACTTGCCAAAACGTGCTGCCAGGTTGCGCTCGTGGTCAACGTCAAAGCCCAGAACGCCCAGTTTGCCCAGAGACAGCTCGCGTACCATTGCTGCGTTTTCACCGATGCCGCCGGTGAAGACTACCGCGTCCAGACGGCCATCCATCAGCGCGGTGTAAGAGCCGATGTATTTCGCCAGACGGTGGCAGTAAACGTCCATTGCACGCTTAGCGTCTGCTTTGGTTTCGTAGTTATCTTCAACATAACGGCAGTCGCTGGTGACTTCGGTCAGGCCCAGCAGGCCGGACTCTTTGGTCAGCATTTTGTTGATCTCTTCAACGCTCATGCCGAGGTTGTCGTGCAGGAAGAAGATGATGGCCGGATCGATGTCACCGGTACGAGTCCCCATCACCAGACCTTCCAGCGGGGTCAGACCCATAGAGGTGTCAACACACTCGCCGTTACGGATAGCAGAAACGGAACCACCGTTGCCCAGATGGCAGGTGATGATGTTCAGCTCTTCTACCGGCTTGTTCAGCATTTTCGCGGCTTCCTGAGTCACATAGTAGTGGCTGGTGCCGTGGAAACCGTAGCGGCGAACGCCGTGCTCTTTGTACAGCTTGTACGGCAGAGCGTAGAGGTAAGACTCTTCTGGCATGGTCTGATGGAACGCGGTGTCGAACACGGCAACGTTTTTATCAGCCAGGGCAGGGAAGGACTTCAGCGCCTCAGCGATACCGATCAGGTGCGCCGGGTTATGCAGCGGTGCAAAAGAGGCGGAATCTTTGATACCCTGAACCACAGAGTCGTCGATAACGACGGAGCTTGTATATTTCTCGCCGCCGTGAACAATGCGGTGGCCGATTGCGGTTAGCTGCTCGGACAACTCTGGTTTTTGTGCCAGAATAGTATTAACCATATAGTTAAGAGCTTCGCTGTGAGCGGCGCCTGCGCCCAAAGCCGCTTCTTGTTTACCGCCATCCATTTTCCACTTAATACGCGCTTCTGGAAGATGGAAACATTCGGCTAAACCAGAGAGGTATTCGTCACCGTTTACCGCATCGATAATTGCGAATTTCAGTGAAGAGCTACCGCAGTTCAGAACCAGCACTAACTTACTCGACATGGAAGTACCTACTTTTTCGTGGCTAAAAAAACGTCAGATAGTCTCTCAGCGTAGCGCATGATGAGCCTGACATTTATGATTAACGTCATGCCAAAGTCGTTTTTCTGGCATGGCGAATAAATAATCCAGAGTTTACGCCATCTTGCGCATTTTTTCGGCAAAGGCGAATTGAGTGACAGTTTGACAACCGACGGCGTCCCGTTTCAGGTCATCAAAAACCCGCACAGGATAACCTCCGGGGCCCTTAAAGACAAAATATTTTGAACCATGTCATTTTGAGTTGTTATCTTGCACAATAATTTTATTTTTTATATTCGAAGTTGAGGTAAAGCCATGTCGACACCCCGGAATAGCCACATTAGCTGGTTTAGCTTATTCGGTCGTGGCCAGTTTTATTCGAAGACCTGGCCCGTAGAAAAGCGCCTCGCGCCCATCTTTGTCGAAAACCGTGTCATACGCGCCACTCGCTTTGCGATCCGCTTTATGCCCCCGCTTGCCATCTTCACGCTAACCTGGCAAATCGCCCTTGGCGGCCAGCTTGGCCCTGCCGTTGCTACCGCTTTATTTGCCTGCAGTTTGCCGATGCAGGGGCTTTGGTGGTTAGGCAAGCGATCCGTTACGCCGCTGCCGCCAACTATTCTGCACTGGTTTTATGAAGTGCGCGGAAAATTACAGGAGTCGGGGCAGGCGTTAGCGCCGGTAGAAGGCAAGCCGGATTATCAGGCCTTAGCCGACGTGCTCAAGCGCGCTTTCACACAGCTCGATAAAACTTTCCTGGATGATTTGTAAAACGGGAGCCGTTAGGCCTATAAAGGAAGGCATACTTTTTAGCGGGTTTTTCTCTGCATACAGGAGCTAATAGATGGAAATGACTAACGCCCAGCGGCTGATTTTATCTAATCAGTACAAAATGATGACTATGCTCGACCCGGATAACGCCGAGCGCTACCGTCGCCTGCAAACTATCATTGAGCGCGGCTACGGCCTGCAAATGCGTGAACTGGACCGTGAGTTTGGTCAGTTAACGGAAGAAACCTGCCGCACCGTCATCGATATTATGGAGATGTATCACGCGCTGAATGTTTCCTGGGCCAACCTGAAAGACAAGCAAAACATCGAAGAGCGTCGTGTGACTTTCCTGGGCTTTGATGCAGCAACGGAAGCACGCTTCCTGGGCTACGTTCGTTTTATGGTTAACGTAGAAGGCCGCTACGCACACTTTGATGCGGGTACGCACGGCTTTAATGCGCAGACGCCAATGTGGGAAAAATATCAACGCATGCTGAAAGTGTGGCAGTCCTGCCCGCGTCAGTATCACTTAAGTGCGAACGAGATCGCGCAGATTATCAATGCCTGAGGGGATAAGTGTGGTGAAGTGTAAAGGTTTCTTGTTTGATTTGGATGGGACTCTGGTTGATTCCCTGCCAGCGGTTGAGCGTGCATGGATAAACTGGGCGAAGCGTTTTGATATCTCTCCTGCGGAGGTACTGGGCTTTATCCACGGCAAGCAGGCAATTACTTCACTGCGCCATTTTATGGCGGGCGCGTCCGAAGAAGAGATCCAACAGGAGTTTACCCGACTTGAGAAAATCGAGTCGCAAGACACCGACGGTGTCACGGCGCTTCCCGGCGCCGTTGAGCTGCTTGCGCACCTGAACGAAGCT
>DALYUA010000347.1:0-3940 GCA_031993245.1 Buttiauxella sp.
CGTTCAGGTCTTCAAAGCCAACGATCTGATCGTCAATATCCTGCGTGATAAAGGCGCTCTGCTGCACGTTGAAAAGCTGCTGCACAGCTACCCGCACTGCTGGCGTCACAAAACGCCGATCATCTTCCGTGCAACGCCGCAGTGGTTCATCAGCATGGATCAAAAAGGCCTGCGCGAGCAGTCCCTGAAAGAGATCAAAAGCGTGCAGTGGATCCCTGACTGGGGCCAGGCGCGTATCGAGTCCATGGTGGCGAACCGTCCGGACTGGTGTATCTCTCGTCAGCGTACCTGGGGCGTGCCGATGTCTCTGTTCGTACATAAAGAGACCGAAGAGCTGCATCCGCGCACGCTTGAGCTGATGGAAGAAGTCGCTAAGCGCGTAGAACAGGATGGCATCCAGGCGTGGTGGGATCTCGACCCGCGCGACATTATGGGTGACGATGCCGACAGCTACACCAAGGTGCCGGATACGCTGGACGTATGGTTTGACTCCGGTTCAACGCACTCATCCGTTGTCGATGTGCGCCCGGAATTCAGCGGCCACGCGGCAGATATGTATCTGGAAGGTTCCGATCAGCATCGCGGCTGGTTTATGTCCTCGCTGATGATCTCCACCGCGATGAAAGGCAAAGCGCCATACCGCCAGGTGCTGACGCACGGCTTTACCGTTGATGGTCAGGGCCGCAAAATGTCCAAGTCCATCGGTAACACCGTTTCCCCTCAGGATGTGATGAACAAGCTGGGTGCGGATATCCTGCGTCTGTGGGTGGCCTCTACCGATTACACCGGCGAAATGGCGGTATCTGACGAAATCCTCAAACGTGCCGCTGACTCTTATCGTCGTATCCGTAACACCGCGCGTTTCCTGCTGGCGAACCTGAACGGGTTTAATCCGGAAACCGACATGGTGAAACCGGAAGATATGGTGACCCTGGATCGCTGGGCGGTTGGCTGTGCGCAGGAAGCGCAGGCTGATATCCTGGCCTCTTACGAAAGCTACGATTTCCACGAAGTAGTGCAGCGCCTGATGCGCTTCTGCTCCATTGAAATGGGCTCGTTCTATCTCGACATCATCAAAGACCGCCAGTACACCGCGAAAGCAGACAGCGTTGCGCGCCGCAGCTGCCAGAGCGCGTTGTTCCATATCGCAGAAGCGTTGGTTCGCTGGATGGCGCCGATCATGTCCTTCACCGCAGACGAAATCTGGGGCTACCTGCCGGGTAAACGCGAGCAATACGTCTTTACAGGCGTTTGGTACGAAGGCCTGTTCGGGCTTGCCAACAGCGAAGCGATGAACAATGAATTCTGGGACACGCTGCTGACGGTGCGTGGTGAGGTGAATAAAGTCATCGAACAGGCGCGTGCTGATAAGCGCGTTGGCGGCTCTCTGGAAGCGGCAGTGATGCTGTACGCGGATAATGAACTGGCCGCGAAGCTGAACAGTCTCGGCGAAGAACTGCGATTTGTCCTGTTGACCTCCGAAGCCGAAGTTGCGGATTATGCGCAGGCGGGTGAAGACGCCCAGCCAAGTGAAATCATTAAGGGTCTGAAGGTCGCCCTGCGTAAAGCCGACGGTGAGAAGTGCCCGCGCTGCTGGCATTACACCAAAGATGTCGGTCAGGTAGCGGAACACGCAGAAATCTGCGGCCGCTGTGTCAGCAACGTAGCCGGTGACGGCGAAAAGCGTAAATTTGCCTGATGAGTAAACCGATTCTTTCTACCGGCCTGCGCTGGTTGTGGCTGATGGTCATGGTGCTGATCGTCGACCTTGGCAGCAAATACCTTATTCTCCAGCATTTTATGCTGGGGGATACCGTATCGCTGTTCCCGTCGCTGAATCTGCATTACGCCCGTAATTACGGCGCGGCATTTAGCTTCCTTGCTGATAAAGGCGGCTGGCAGCGCTGGTTCTTCGCGGGTATCGCTATCGGTATCTGCGTGGTGCTGGCGGTGCTGATGTATCGCGCCAAAGCGAGCCAGAAGCTCAATAATATCGCCTATGCTTTAATTATCGGC
This sequence comes from Buttiauxella sp., assembly GCA_031993245.1. Lineage (GTDB taxonomy): Bacteria > Pseudomonadota > Gammaproteobacteria > Enterobacterales > Enterobacteriaceae > Dryocola. Next base: position 2,017 of record DALYUA010000347.1, read on the forward strand.
GGCGCCCTGGGCAACTTGTTCGACAGGCTGTGGCACGGTTTTGTCGTCGATATGATCGACTTCTATATCGGCGACTGGCACTTTGCCACCTTCAATCTGGCCGATACGGCAATCTGTATCGGCGCGGCGCTGATTGTGCTGGAGGGATTCTTTGTCTCTTCCAGCAAGCCCGCAAAGCAAAAAGGGTAACACATGGCTGAGTCTATACAGGCCAACAGCAGGGTTCTGGTGCATTTCACGCTGAAACTCGAAGACGGCTCCACCGCTGAGTCCACCCGTAACAACGGTAAGCCGGCGCTCTTCACGCTTGGCGATGAAACCCTGTCGCCGGGCATGGAAGATCAGCTTGTCGGTCTGAAGGCCGGAGATAAGAAAGCCTTTTCTCTGGCGCCGGAATCCGCGTTTGGTATACCCAGCCCGGACATGATCCAGTATTTCTCGCGTCGCGAATTTGTCGACGCGGGCGAGCCGGAGCCGGGTGCGATTATGCTTTTCACCGCAATGGATGGCAGCGAGATGCCGGGCGTCGTGCGTGAAGTGAACGGGGACTCCATCACCGTTGACTTCAATCACCCGCTCGCCGGGCAAACCATTCATTTTGATATCGAAGTGCTGGAAGTTAATCCGGTACTGGAGGCGTTGAATGCAGATCCTGTTGGCTAACCCACGCGGCTTTTGTGCCGGGGTCGACCGCGCTATCAGCATTGTGGAAAACGCGCTGGCCCTGTACGGCGCGCCAATTTATGTCCGTCACGAAGTGGTGCATAACCGCTATGTGGTGGACAGCCTTCGCGCGCGCGGGGCGATTTTCATCGAGCAAATCAGCGAGGTGCCGGATGGCGCTATCCTGATTTTCTCAGCGCACGGGGTTTCTCAGGCGGTACGTAACGAAGCCAAAGGCCGTGATTTAACGGTGTTTGATGCAACCTGCCCGCTGGTGACCAAAGTGCATATGGAAGTGGCGCGCGCCAGCCGTCGTGGTGAAGAATCCATTCTGATTGGCCACGCAGGCCATCCGGAAGTGGAGGGCACCATGGGCCAGTACAGCAACCCGAAAGGGGGGATGTATCTGGTTGAATCACCGGAAGATGTCAGCAAGCTGGATGTGAAAGACGAGTCCAGGCTTTCGTTTATGACCCAGACCACGCTTTCCGTGGATGATACTTCCGATGTGATTGACGCGCTGCGTAACCGCTTCCCGAAAATTATCGGTCCCCGCAAAGACGATATTTGCTACGCCACCACCAACCGTCAGGAAGCGGTGCGTGCGCTGGCTGATGAAGCGGATGTAGTGCTGGTGGTTGGGTCGAAGAACTCGTCCAACTCCAACCGCCTTGCCGAACTGGCGCAGCGTATGGGTAAATCGGCGTATCTGATTGATGACGCAGCGGATATCCAGGAAAACTGGGTAACGGCCGCGAAATGTGTCGGCGTTACCGCTGGCGCATCCGCGCCTGATGTCCTGGTGCAAAACGTGCTTGCCCGCCTGCGTGAGCTGGGCGGCAGCGAAACCCGTGAGCTGACAGGGCGCGAAGAAAACATCGTCTTTGAGGTGCCGCGTGAGTTGCGTATGGATGCTCGTGAAGTAGAGTAACGCAGGCCGCTTACAAAAATGAGAAGATGCCAGCCGGGTTAAACCGTCTGGCATTTTTTATGGAGGAAGCATGAGCAGAACCCCAATTATTCTTGATACCGATCCCGGTATCGACGACGCGGTGGCGATTGCCGCCGCGCTCTTTGCGCCGCAGCTTGATGTAAAGCTTATCACCACCGTTGCCGGCAATGTCTCGGTAGAAAAAACCACGCGAAACGCGTTGCAACTTATGCATTTCTGGCAGAAGGATATCCCTGTCGCGCAGGGGGCTGCCACTCCGCTGCTGCGTAAACTGCGCGATGCCGCTTATGTTCATGGCGAATCCGGCAT
>DALYUA010000348.1:0-3934 GCA_031993245.1 Buttiauxella sp.
CCCGAAAAGCGTGGTTTTCGGGTGCCTGGGGTAAATCAGTAAACAGAATCCTTTGTTTTAAAAGCACCCGCAAATGCAACTTTTACCCTCTCAGGACGTTGTCAGCAGTCGCAAGCCTCCCGGGTTGAGAGGCTTATTACTATTTGAATCCTTTCGCCGTTTTAATCAGATCGTAGGCTTTCTGGATTTCCTGCGCTTTTTGCTTCGCCATCTGCATCATTTCCGGCGGCAGTCCTTTGGCGACCAGTTTGTCCGGGTGATGCTCGCTCATTAATTTGCGATAGGCGCGCTTAATGGCCGTTGGTTCATCGCTGCTTTTCACGCCGAGCACGTTGCAGGCGTCCTCAAGCGTTGGGCCACGCTGTTGCTGCCGGAAACCACCGCCCTGCTGCTGGCTGTAGCCGCCGCCGAACTGCTGGCCGCCTTCCATCATGCGCAGAAACTGATCGAACTGAACGCGCGAAATGCCGAGCTCTTCTGCAATCACATACAGCACCTGACGTTCGTTGGGATGCAACGAACCATCGGCGAAAGCGGCCTGGATCTGGATTTCCAGAAACATCCTAATCAAATCAAAACGGCCAAAACAGACGCTGCGCAGCTGACGCATTTTTTCGCGCAGCGGATAACCGTTCTCTTTACCGACGCGAAAAGCGTGCTGCGCCGCGCTTCGCGCATCGCCATGCAGTTGCATTCGGTCCATCAGAAGAGAGGCTATCTGAATATCCGCTTCGGTAACTCGTCCTTTTGATTTGGTGAGATGCCCCATCACTTCAAAGGTAGTGCTGAAAAACAGCGACTGCCGTTGCTGTTGGTTAGAAAACCAGGCGCTACGGCGACTGCGCATCTTGTCGATTGCATGGCCAATCAGCAGCCCTAACACCACGCCCCAGAAGCCACCGCCCATGATAAGCGCTATTGCGACACCGAGTACTTTACCCCAATACTGCATATACTCCCCAAATCGTCATGCTGTCGGCTAGAATTTGCTTTATCATACCCGTCATTGATAGCGGTGCCTAACGGCAGGCTGCTGAACGGGCAGGATTAACACTAGCGCTGTGGTGATGAGTAAGTTAGTCTCTGACCGTTTGCCGACGCTAAGCCATTGATGATGGAACAACGAATAACACGTATGAAAAAACGTATTCCCACCTTGCTGGCCACCCTGATTGGCTCAGCGCTTTATAGCCAACAAGGTATGGCTGCCGATCTTGCCTCGCAATGTATGCTGGGCGTACCCAGCTATACCCGCCCTTTGATCAAAGGCGATACCAATAATCTGCCGGTTACGATTAATGCCGATCACGCGAAAGGCGATTATCCTGACAACGCGGTCTTTACCGGTGATGTGGATATACAGCAAGGTAACAGCCGTCTGCAATCCGATGAAGTTCAACTGCATCAGAAGCAGGTTGACGGGCAGCCCGATCCGGTGCGTACGGTAGACGCGCTGGGTAATGTGCACTACGACGATAATCAGGTCATCCTGAAAGGTCCTAAAGCCTGGTCAAATTTAAATACTAAAGACACTAACGTCTGGGAAGGCAACTACCAGATGGTCGACCGTCAGGGACGTGGCACGGCCGACGTAATGAAGCAGCGTGGCAATAACCGCTACACCATTCTTGATAACGGGACTTTTACCTCCTGCCTGCCGGGTTCAAATACCTGGAGCGTTGTTGGGAGCGAAGTAATTCAGGACCGTGAGGAACAGGTTGCTGAAATCTGGAACGCCCGCTTTAAGCTTGGCCCGGTGCCGGTGTTTTACAGTCCCTATTTGCAGTTGCCTATCGGTGATAAACGCCGTTCTGGATTCCTGATCCCGAATGCGAAATACAGTACCAACAACGGCCTGGAATTTACCCTACCGTATTACTGGAACATCGCACCAAACTTTGATGCAACCATTACCCCACACTATATGGAAAAACGTGGGATGCAATGGCAGAACGAGTTCCGTTATTTGACCGTAGCGGGCGCGGGTCTGATGGAGTTTGACTATCTGGGTTCTGACGACGAGTACAAAAATGAATCGGGCGTAAATCCAGAGGATGGCGACAAACACCGCTGGCTATTCTACTGGCGTCACAGTGGCGTAATGGATCAGGTGTGGCGTTTCAACGTCGACTACACCAAAGTCAGTGATGATAAATACTTCAATGACTTTAACTCACAATATGGTTCCAGCACCGATGGCTACGCGACGCAGAAATTCAGCGTTGGCTATGCCGATGAAAACTTTGACGCTACGCTCGCCACTAAACAGTTCCAGGTTTTTGATACCCAGCGCACGCGTAATTCGTACCGCGCAGAGCCGCAGTTGGACGTTAACTACTACCAGAATGATGTAGGTCCTTTCGATACCCGTATTTATGGCCAGGCCGTTCACTTTACAAACGTGAATGAAAACCTGCCGGAAGCCACGCGACTGCATATCGAACCGGTAGTCAGCCTGCCGCTTTCCAACGGCTGGGCGAGCCTGAATACCGAAGCGAAGGTCATGGCGACCCACTACCAGCAGAGCAATCTGGATGAGTACCGTTATTCTGTCAGAAATAGCCCAACAAACCTTGCTTCTGCGAACAAACTGGACGAAACCGTTAACCGTACTCTGCCCCAGTTTAAAGTGGACGGTAAGCTGATTTTCGACAGGGATATGGATTCTGCCGCGGGTTGGGCGCAAACGCTCGAACCTCGTGTTCAGTACCTTTATGTTCCTTATAAAGATCAAAGCAATATCAATAACTACGATTCATCCCTGCTGCAATCCGATTACAACGGCCTGTTCCGCGACAGAACTTATGGCGGTCTGGACCGTATCGCCTCAGCTAACCAGGTTACCACCGGATTAACTTCACGCATTTATGATGATGCGGCGATTGAACGTTTTAACGTTTCTGCGGGTCAAATCTACTACTTCACCCAGTCGCGTACCGGCGATGACAATATCAACTGGGAGAAGGATAAACAGACGGGCGCCGTTGTCTGGGCCGGGGATACTTACTGGCGTGTTACCGATCGCTGGAGTTTGCGCGGTGGTCTGCAATACGATGCACGCCTTGATAATGTCGCCACCGGTAACGGTGCGATTGAATACCGCCGCGATACTGACCGTATGGTGCAGTTGAACTACCGCTATGCCAGCCCGGAATACATTCAGGCGACGCTGCCAAGTTTTGCTACAGCAGATCAGTACAAAAAAGGTATTTCGCAGGTGGGGATGACGGCGAGTTGGCCGGTTGTCGATCGTTGGTCGGTCGTCGGTGCGTACTACTACGATACTAATGCGCAACAAGCGGCAGACTCCATGCTTGCCGTGCAGTACAGCTCATGTTGTTATGCGATTCGTGTTGGTTACGAGCGTAAAATTAACGGCTGGGAAGACAATCAAAGCAAATACGACAACGTATTCGGCTTTAACATCGAGTTACGCGGCCTGAGTTCGAATTACGGCCTGGGCACACAGCAGATGTTGCGCTCTAACATCCTGCCGTATCAAAGCTCGATGTAATTCACTAAGACTTGAAAACGTAATCCGCTTTGCGGCCAGGTAAAATTGGGAAAAGTATGAAGAACTGGAGAACGCTGCTTCTCGGTATCGCCCTGGTGGCGAATACCACCTTCGCGGCGCCACAAGTAGTCGACAAAGTAGCAGCCGTAGTAAACAACGGTGTAGTCCTTGAAAGCGACGTCGATGGCCTGATGCAATCGGTGAAATTAAACGCTCAGCAAGCGGGTCAGCAGCTACCGGATGACGGCACGCTGCGCCACCAGATTCTGGAACGTCTGATTATGGACCAGATCGTCCTGCAGATGGGCCAGAAGATGGGCGTGAAAATCACCGACGAGCAGCTGGATAAAGCCATAGCTGATATTGCTGCGCAAAACAAAATGAGCATGGATCAGATGCGTAGCCGTCTGGCCTATGACG
>DALYUA010000349.1:0-3929 GCA_031993245.1 Buttiauxella sp.
TGTGGAGTTGGGCGATATGCCCGCCATGAAAGCAGTGGATCGGTACACAGATGCACTGACGCAAAACGAAGTCATAGCAGTGAACTGTAGTTTTTATGGCCCCGGTGGCCAGGCGGTTGCGGCCTTATTTCGTGACGGTCTGTACCTTGCGCAGAACAACGCGGAGCTTAACAAAATCGGGCCGACCTTTGTGGGCTGTGGAACGTTGATTCCTGCTCCTGAACTTATCAATAACCAGTGGCTACGCCGCTACAACCTCACCGTAACGCTGCACCGTCAGGTGATCCGCGAATACGGTATTCAGTCCCTCGTTTCTACTTCAGTAAATATCTTCGGAGAATAAATTATGTCACAGGGTTTACCTGTCTCTAACATCGTCAATGTGACGGTGAGTATGGCTGCGCGTGCCGCTCAGTCACGTAATTACGGCGCCCTGCTTGTGATTGGCGCAAGTGAAGTCATTGATACCCACGAGCGTATGCGCGCTTATTCCAGTATCAGCGGCGTTGCGAATGATTTTGGTCTGGATGCGCCAGAGTACAAAGCGGCCAGCCTCTATTATCAGCAGTCTCCTCAACCGGTGGATTTGTACATTGGACGTTGGGTGAAAACCGACGCTGCCGCACGGTTACGCGGCGCGATCCTTACTGATGCTCAGCAGGCAATGAGTAATTTTACTACGCTAACCGATGGCTCTATGAGCATCCTCCTCGATGGCGCTGAAAACACGATTACCGGAATCGATTTAAGCGCGGAAACCAACCTGAGCGGTGTCGCCGGACGCATTCAGGATGCTCTCAACGGCAGCACAGTTGAGTGGGATGCCGCAGGCTCCCGCTTCGTCATTCGTTCGATTACTTCCGGAGCCATCTCCTCCGTGGGCTATGCAAATGCCGCCGCTGAAGGGAGCGATCTTTCAGCGTTGCTGGGGCTGACGGAACTCGCTGGCGCTCAGATCATTGCAGGGCAAGCCAGCGAAAGCATCGCACAATGTGTGTCCACGCTCTCTGGCTTGTCTACCGACTGGTATGGCCTGGTTATCGCCGACACCAGCCTGAGTGATGAAGACGCTCTTTCCGTTGCAGCAGCAATTGAAGCAGACGGTGTTTCCCGTATCTATGGCCACACAACGCAGGCGACCAGCGTACTGGATGCGGATGTCACAACCGATATTCTCAGCAAGCTGAAAGCCGCAAAATATGCCCGCACCTTTGGGGTGTACTCCAGCGCCAGCCCTTATGCCGCCGCTTCGCTGTTTGGCCGCGCGTTTACCGTTAACTTCAATGGCAACAACACCACCATCACCCTGAAGTTTAAGCAGGAACCCGGCATTACTGCGGAACTCCTGACGCAAAGCCAGGCCAATGCGCTGGCGGTAAAAAACGCCAACGTCTTTGTGAACTACAACAACGACACCGCCATCATCCAGGAAGGCGTGATGTGCAATGGCGATTTTATTGATGAGCGTCATGGCCTCGACTGGCTGCAAAACTATGTGCAGACCAACCTCTACAACCTGCTGTTTACCAGCACGACCAAAATCCCGCAGACCGATGCCGGTGTTACCCGCCTGCTCGCGAACGTTGAGCAGTCTATGGGGCAGGCGGTCACCAATGGCCTGGTGGCGCCGGGCATCTGGAACGGTGGCGAGATAGGCCAGCTGGTGGCGGGAGATACGCTAACCAAAGGTTATTACGTCTACGCCCCGGCTATTGCGGCTCAGGCCCAGTCCGATCGTGAAGCGCGCAAAGCCCCGGTGATTCAGGTGGCATGCAAACTGGCTGGTGCGGTGCACTTCGCCGACGTTGAAATCAATGTAGTTCGTTAAGGAGAATTAAATGAGCACTTATTCTTTTATGGATGTCACCGCATCCTTTGCTGGCCCGACCGGCATTATTGACCTCGGCGCGGGCTCCGCTAACGCCGAAGAAGGTATCGCGGTTGCGATGGCCAACGCTAAAAATACGATGACCGTAGGGATTGATGGCGAAGTGATGCAAAGCATGAGTCCTGATAACAGCGGCACCATCACCATTACGCTGATGAAAACTTCTCCGGCGAACAAAAAACTGATGCAGGCGTATAACGCTCAGACACTCTCTTCTGCAACCTGGGGGCGCAATACCATTGTTGTCCGCAATACCGCTTCCGGCGACAGCATCACCGCGAGCATGGTGGCCTTCAATAAATTGCCGGATAACAAAAACGGCAAAGAGGGCGGCAGCATCGCCTGGGCATTCGACTGCGGTAAAATCGATCAGGTTTTAGGGGAATTCTAAGCCATGGAAATTACCCTTAAAGAAATAGATTACCGTATCGGCAAACTCAGCGTGTTCGATCAGCTTAAGGTGGCTCGCAAACTGCTGCCAGTGCTGGCAGGTATCGTCGGCGATTTTCGCAGCTTACAAAGCAAAGAGGGCGGTAATACTCTCGAAACAGTATTGCCGAAAATCGCCCGCACGCTCTCGGATCTCAGCGAAGAGGAGTGCAACGCGGTGCTGTTTCCCTGCCTTAACGTCGTCGCCCGCAGCCATATGAAATCCTGGGTGCCGGTATTTCATGGCGGCGCTCTGGCCTTTGATGACATCGATCTGATGACGCTTCTGCAACTGGTGTCCCGGGTGGTGGCCGATTCACTGGGAAATTTTTTGCAAGAACTCCCAGGCAGCCAGCCTCAGGATCGGGAAGCAGCTTAACGCTCGATACCTTGCCGGGCGGAGAAGATTACATTCTCCGCCCGGCGGAGGTTTTTGGGCTGAACTGGCAGGATCTGAAAAACGGCGCGGTGGATTTATATGATATCGCGCTGATGAACGATTACCTGGAAATGCAGGCCGAGAATAAGGCCCGCATCGCACGCTGGAGAGAGGAAAATGAGCGATAGCAGGCAGCTTGTCCCCTATACCTCGCTTCCTGATATATGGAAAGGCGAAAAATTTACTGACCAGATGACGGGCCTGGCCGACCGGCTAAGCGCTGCTTTTAACAATGTTGAAAGTAAGCTGACGTTAAATAAGGTTCCGGAGCAAACAACCACATCCGAACAACTGGCTAATGGGCTGAAAACGTTTAACGAGTCACTGATCCAACCGGCAGTAAAATCGGCAAACTATTTTCTGGAAACGCTCGGCGGGATGGAGAAAGAGGCTCAGTCAGCGCAATCGCTTGATATGAGCGTGGACAAATACCAGTCCATAAAATATGCATCCGAGCAATCCGGCGGCGATCAAAAAGCGCTGGAAGGCTCGATTAAAAATGTAAGCGCGTTATGGCAAAACGATAAAGCTGGCGAAATACTCCTCAACAAAATGGGCGTGACCACTCGTGGGGAAGATGGAACAAAGCGTGATAACGCCGATGTTTTTTTACAGCTGGCTGGGTCGTTAGGCAGCATGGAGAAAAGCGATGCCAGCCTTCATGCCGGTTTATTAGGTATTGATGAAGATACGCTTAACGCCATGCAACGTGGGCTTGCTCAGTATGCCGATGACTATCAGCGCCTGATGCAAGCGACTGACTCAAATACTGAAAAAAGCGCCGGGCAATCCACGCAGTTTATGGCTTCGTGGCGCCAGATGACTTCCGTAGTAGATCTCTTTAGTAAAAAGGCTGGCGGAAACCTGGCAGAAGGCCTCTCGGGGCCCATTACTGACTTTACGGAAAAATTACTTTCTAAAGCCCCACAGATTGAAAATGTGCTTAACAAGGCAGGTGTCATCGTCATCTGGTTCGGTGAGGTATTTAGCGATGCGCTGAGCGGGATTATTGACCTGGTTACTGATGTTACAGGCTGGTGGGATACGCTCGATAGCGAATCTCAAACGTTAATTGCCGCGCTGGCGGGCCTGGTAGGGGCCTGGCTAGTGCTCAACAGCGCATTTATGGCTTCACCCATCGGCATTATCCTTTCTCTTGTTGCGGCAATAGGT
>DALYUA010000350.1:0-3924 GCA_031993245.1 Buttiauxella sp.
AAACAACCTGCCAGAGTTGAATATCGCGAGCGCGAAACGCCCCGGCACAGGCATTGAGGTAATAACTGAACATGCGTTTGAAACGCTCAGAATAGTTATCGGCAATCTCCGGCCAGCAGGCGAGGAAACGTTCGTGCCAGGCCATCAGCGTTTTGTCGTAATCGGCACCAAAATTGTGCCAGTCCTCCATCACAAAATGGCTCTCGCTGGCATCGGCAATCTGCCGAATGGACGGCAGGCAACCGTTGGGGAAGATGTATTTATCTATCCACGGATCCACGCTATTGCCGGTTTTATTCGAGCCGATGGTGTGCAGAAGGAATATCCCCTCGGGCTTCAGATTACGATCGGCCACGTCAAAATAGGTGGCGTAATTTTTCGGGCCGACGTGTTCGAACATGCCGACCGAAACGATGCGGTCAAACTGCATATCCAGGTCGCGGTAATCCTGCAGCAGGATGGTAACGTCCAGGCCTGTGCAGCGGTCCTGGGCCATTTTCTGTTGCTCGGCAGAAATAGTGACGCCGTGTACGGATACGCCATAATTACGTGCGGCATATTCAGCAAGCCCGCCCCAGCCGCAGCCGATATCAAGCAGCGTCATACCGGGTTCCATATGCAGCTTATCGCAGATCATCCTGAGTTTGGCATCCTGCGCCTCGCTAAGCGTGGTCGCCTCTTTCCAGTAACCGCAGGAGTACTGCATATGCTCGTCAAGCATACGGCTGAACAGATCGTTACCCAGGTCGTAATGCTCTTTGCCCACAATCCAGGCGCGTTTTTTACTTTGCAGATTAACGAGCCGGGCGGCCGCGATACGGAGTGTGTCTTTTAAATGATGCGGGAGCTGCTTTTCCAGCCCGGCGCGAATAACTTTGTTGAAAAAGATATCCAGACGTTCGCAATCCCACCACCCGTCCATAAAGCTTTCACCGAGACCCAGCGAGCCTTCCTGCAGAACGCGTTTAAAAAAATCGGGATGCTTGACCTGAATATCAAAAGGGTGAGGGCCGTTAACGGTAATCCCCGCCCGGGTGAGCATTTCGTTCGCGATACGATACCATTCATTATCTCGTATGCTGACTTCTTCTATACACGATGAACTCATAGCTTCTCCATCACAGAGTGACCAGAACCTTAAAACAGCGTAGACGCTTTTTTGGGGTATGTGAGAAATCACACGGAAAAATCCGTATGCCTGATATCCGACGCAGAACAGAGGAAAGGGCTAACGCCCGCAAAAATAGCGATCTAAATTAAAACGGGAGCGCTGAGGCTCCCGGTAACACGTTCATTATAGTGATAATAATCGAGCCGCTGTTGAGTATAGGCCTGTGCATCAAATGATTCAATGCTTTATCGTTAGCAAGCTAATTACGTTTTTTTTACATTATCGCCCGGGTTACTGAACCGGCTAAGAGGGAGTTTTTTCCGTTTGCCATTCCTGCACGCCGCTGCGGCGCTGGAGCAGGTATCCCAGCATCGCCAGTACAACGGTGGCTAACATTACGCTGGTGGTGGTGTACAGCGGTGTGGCGACAAGCCATGAAACCAGCAGGCTTGCAAAGAAGCACAGGCCAAGCTGCAGCGTATTTTGCAGCGCAGCGGCTTTACCGGTCGCCTGCGGGAAGGGCAGCAGAGCAGCGGCAACCACAATCGGATAAATGGCGCCGTTCGCCATCGCCATCAGGCAGAACGGGATAAGCAGCAGGGTCAGGTTTGCATATCCGCTGACCGCGACGGCCCAAGTGCCGAAAATGCTTAGCGTATAGAGCGCCAGCAGCCAGGGCAGCATCTGTTTACCCTGCCATTTTTGCAGCGCGCTACGGCAGCCGTAGCCGCCAACCAGGAAAGCGATGGTTTGCGGCATATAACTCAGGCCAATGGCCGCCGGGCTGTAACCCATGTCATTAAGAATAAACGGCGAGCCGGTAAGCCAGGCGAAGAAGCTGGCAGAGCAGGCAGCGTAAATCAGCACATTGCCGCTATACACGCGTGAGCGCAGCAACGACAAGAAGCTTACCCGGTTATCTTCGGTTTGCGGATGATGTTGGGTGCGCGGTTTCAGGCGCAGCGTTGGCACCATCAGGATCAGGGTAATAATGAAAAGCGTGACGAAAATAGCCTGCCAGTCGAAATGATTGAGGATCCAGCTACCCAGCAGAGGAGCCAGCGCCGGGGAAAGCCCGACCAGCGGCATAATAGTCGCAAAAATACGGTTTGCACGGCTTGCCGGATAGTAATCCGTGACCAGAGCCTGCCAGCTTACCGCTGCGGAACATACACCCACCGCCTGAATAAAGCGCAGCACGAGCAGCGCTGCCGCGCTTTCAACCCACAGCATGCCGATGCAGCTTACCGCGAAAATACTTAATCCAGCTAACAGGACCGGTTTGCGTCCGAAACGATCGGACATCGGCCCCCACATTAGCTGTGCAAAGGCAAAACCGGCGAGAAACAGGCTTAGGCTTGCGCTGACGGCGGAGGCTTCGGTGTTTAAATCCTGTTGGATAGCAGCGAAGGCCGGCAGATACATATCGGTGGCGAGGAAGCCCAGCACGCTCAGGCCAGCCAGCCAGATAAGAAATCCTTTTGATGGTTGCATAGTTATCTCTTGATTTATTTGCAGGTTTACAGCGGCGAGAGTGTACGGAGTGCAAAGTAGCTTGTGAAACGCTAATATTTGTAGATTGCGTTCAAAATTTTTGCAGGCAAAAATATGTGGTCCGAATATTCGCTGGAAGTGATAGACGCGGTAGCGCGCAACGGGAGTTTCAGCGGTGCGGCTCAGGAGCTGCACCGGGTTCCTTCCGCCATCAGCTATACGGTGCGGCAACTTGAAGACTGGCTGGCGGTTCCGCTGTTTGAACGTCGCCACAGAGACGTGGAGTTAACGCCGGCGGGGGCCTTCTTTTTAAAAGAAGGCCGTTCTGTTATCAAAAAAATGATGACGACACGGCAACAGTGCCAGCAGATCGCCAACGGGTGGCGCGGGCACCTGGCGATCGCCGTCGACAATATCGTTAAACCCGAGCGGACCCGGCAACTGGTGCTGGATTTCTATCGCCATTTTCCGGACATCGAACTGCGCATTTTTCAGGAAGTTTTTAATGGCGTATGGGACGCGCTGGCAGACGGGCGAGTGGAGGTGGCGATCGGGGCCACGCAGGCCATTCCCGTCGGGGGACGTTATGCCTTTCGCGATATGGGCGTGCTGAGCTGGCGTTGTGTGGTTGCCGCAGCGCACCCGCTTGCGCAACGTGATGGAGCGCTTAGCGATGATGACTTACGCGCCTGGCCTTCTCTGGTGCTGGAAGATACCTCCCGCTCGCTGCCTAAACGTATTACCTGGCTGCTGGATAATCAGCATCGCGTGGTGGTGCCGGACTGGCAGTCAGCCGCGGATTGCCTGAGCGCGGGGCTGTGTATAGGCATGGTCCCTTCGCACATTGCCAAACCCTGGCTTGAAAACGGCGCATGGCGGGAGCTAATGCTGGAAAATCCGTTCCCCGACGCCGCCTGCTGCCTGACGTGGCGGCAAAACGATGCCTCGCCGGCGTTAAGCTGGCTGCTGGAGTATCTGGGGGATAGCGAAACGATGAATCAGGAGTGGTTAAGAGAGCCTGAAAAGCACCTTCAGGCTCAGGATAACCCTTAACGGCGGTAGTCGCGGAAAGGGCCGTCTGTAACGGAACGGCGTTCAATCAGACGCGGATGCACTTCAATGGTCTGTGACTCTTCGCGCTTATTGACGATGCGGTCGAGCAGCATGCTAAACGCGGTTTCGCCCAGCGAGTCTTTCGGCTGGTGAATAGTGGTCAGCGCAGGCGAGAAATAGCGGGCGTTGCGCACATTATCATAGCCGATAACAGAGATATCCTGCGGCACACGCAGCCCCATCTCATCCGCAGCGCAAATCGCCCC
>DALYUA010000351.1:0-3903 GCA_031993245.1 Buttiauxella sp.
GTTTTGCCGAGTTTTTCAGCCCAGTAAGGGATCAGCATGCTGTGTGACGATCCGGTGACCGGATCTTCCGCCACCGCCTCGCCCGGGCAGAAGAAACGGCTGACAAAATCATATTCCCCTTCGCCTGGCGCCGTGATACAGACCATCTTTTCCAGTGGGATCATGGCGTTGATATCCGCACGAATCGCTTCAACCTGCTGCTGCGTTTCCAGCACAACCATATAATCACGCGCCACGCGCACCTCTTTGCATTCGCTGATACCCAGCGTCTCAAGCAACAGCGGCAGCGGCATTACCGGCTCGGTGTCCCACGCCGGGAAATCGAGCGTCAACCATTCGCCGTTGCGGGTAACGCTAAGCGGGCCGACAAAACGGGTGGAGAAGTGAATCGTCGCCTCGGGATAATCGAAATATTCGAAGATAACGTGCGCTGCGGCGAGCGTCGCATGGCCGCACAAATTGATTTCTCCCTGGGTGGTGAACCAGCGCAGCTCAAACCCCTCGTCCGTGGTGACAAAGAAAGCCGTTTCCGACTGGTTATGCTGTTTGGCCATCTTCAGTAAGGTGTTATCCGGCAGCCATTCCGTGAGCGGACATACAGCGGCAGCATTACCGCCGAAAGTGGTATCCGCAAAGGCATCTACCATATAAAAGTCAACTGGTTGCATTGCATAAACCTCATGATGTTATGGGTGACCGCATGACGTCTACCATGCCATGAGAAACCGGACTTACGCATTCATTTTTTTATGCGCTCACAGCGGGGTAAAAAAATGAGACATAAATCACAAAATTGGTTGTATCACCCGATTGATGGTTTTATGATCGCCTTCTCTTCTGCCCCTTTAAATACCAACGCGAAACTATTTTATGACACTAAGCACAGTCTCACGCCGTACAGCGTGGCTGCGGGTCGTTACGCTTGCCGTCGCGGCATTTATCTTTAATACCACCGAATTTGTACCCGTCGGGCTGCTGTCGGATATCGCGGGAAGTTTCGGCATGGAGACGGCACAGGTTGGCATTATGCTCACCATCTACGCCTGGGTCGTGGCATTGCTGTCGCTGCCGTTTATGCTGCTGACAAGCCAGGTGGAACGCCGCAAATTGTTGATCGGCATCTTCTTGTTGTTTATCGGCAGTCACGTGCTCTCATTCCTCGCCTGGAACTTTACCGTGCTGGTCATCAGCCGCATCGGCATCGCCTTTGCCCACGCCATTTTCTGGTCGATCACGGCATCGCTTGCTATTCGCATGGCCCCGGCGGGTAAAAAGGCGCAGGCGTTGAGCCTGCTTGCAACCGGCACCGCGCTGGCGATGGTATTAGGTTTGCCGCTGGGCCGAATCGTTGGGCAATATTTTGGCTGGCGTACCACCTTCTTTGCGATTGGCGTAGTGGCGGCCATTACGCTGTTCTGTCTGATGAAACTGTTGCCGAAGCTGCCAAGCGAACATTCAGGTTCCCTCAGCAGCGTACCGGAACTGTTCCGCCGCCCGGCTCTGGTGAGCATTTATGTGCTGACAGCGGTGGTCGTAACCGCGCATTACACCGCGTATAGCTACATCGAACCCTTTGTGCAGAACGTTGCCGGCCTGAGCGCCAACTTTGCGACGCTTCTGCTGCTGGTATTGGGTGGAACCGGGATCCTCGGCAGCATTCTGTTCGGCAAACTGGGCAATAAATATGCTTCACCGTTGATTAGCGGGGCGATAGCGCTGCTGGTGCTGTGCCTTGCGCTGCTGCTGCCCGCGTCCGCCAGTAATGTTAACCTGACCGTGCTGAGCATGTTCTGGGGTATCGCAATGATGGTGATTGGGCTTGGCATGCAGGTGAAAGTGCTGGCGCTGGCACCGGATGCCACGGACGTGGCCATGTCGCTCTTTTCAGGGATATTCAATATCGGCATCGGTGCCGGCGCGCTGCTGGGAAACCAGGTAAGCCTGCACCTTTCTATGTCCAGCATTGGCCTGGTCGGCGCGATTCCGGCGCTGGCAGCGTTAATCTGGTCGTTGCTGATTTTCCGCCGCTGGCCAGTGGCGCTGGAAGAGCAGCCGCACCACGGTTAAAGATTATCCGGGCGGTGTGTTGCCACTGCCCGGCTTACTATTTTGCCCAGATTTATCCCCCACCGCCAGGCTCAAGCAGAACCACTCCCAGCTGATCGGCTTCTTCTTCAAGGATATCCATCAGTGATACAGACTCAAGTATGTTCTCCGATTCAGTCACAACCTCAAGCTGCCCTTCTTCTATCCTGTCACCAAAAAGCATCACCGCTGAACCACCATGCTGACGCGATGACCATCGTAAACCTTGAACCTGCGGCCAGGCCTGGTGAATGGCTACGGAATACTCTCGGGTAAACGGATATTGCTCAGGGCCAGAATCAAGGAGATCGGCACGTCTGATGCCCATTTTGCGCAGCGTTTTTGGATTAAGATCGGCAAGCGTTAAATCAAGGCTGGATTTGATAACCGAGTGAACCATGCCCTCCGCGCGACGAAGATCAAAGGGCGCACCGTCGGAATGAATCGGCAAATCGTGGAATAGCGTTTCCATAATGGCGACAGCTGTGTTTACGCCTCCGTAAAGCGTGGCAACGTCATTACTCATTGGGCTAAAGCGAGCGTTACCCAGGCCGGGATTAAACTGTAAGGCGGTAAATTTAAAGGAATGAATGCGATAGATGAGCTTGCCTGCCGCCCATGTCGAGACGTTTACTCTGAGATTTTTATTTGGCGCAGGCAGCCGGCGTATGGCTTCAGATACCTCCCTGTGTTCTGAATTAGCCATGAATACCACCGTCACGCTCTTCTTTTGCGGCGGCCAGCACCTGCTCCGGCATTTGCGCCAGAATATCCTTCGGTTTTTTGCCGCCCAGCCAGCTATTTTCAGAACCGAACCAGATCGCCAGTCCCCACGGTGTTTTTGTTTCGCCAAACGTTGCGAGGATTTTTTTCACCACGGGCAGTGGCCGGTAGCCCTCATCCAGCAAATATCGCGGATAGTTGTCTTTGCCGTTAATCTGTACGGCAAAAATCGATCCGGACGATTTCCAGCGATTTGGCCCGGCGCTGGGGTTGGTATTTTTGAAATTGGCTTTTTCCGAGAGTTCGCGGGCGGATAGCCAGACCGCATCATTGTAAATCCTTTCGCTCAGGGCGCTCCGGCGCTGTGCGTTGCGAGCCGCACGCGCCAGTTTTTGCATTTTCGTACTACCGCTATCGGGGGATGCTTTAACGTTATCTTTTGATGATAACGAAGCCAGCGCTGCGTTCACCGCCGCGCTCATTGCCATCTCCATTAACTCGCCGAAATCGTGCCGACGCCCCGCAGTATTTCCCAGGTCAATCAGCAGGTATTCAGATTCTTCTTTGAACTTAACGTGATGCAGTTCAACGCCGCTAAGCGCCTGCACTTCAAAAGGGAGATTTCCACGCCGGGCGGTATCTGCTTTAGCGACCATGTTTCACCTCGTTGCGTAATGGATATATGCGTTATATCCATTATATAACGAATCGAGGTTTTGTCATCAACCGATCCCGGCTCACACTTCCTTTTCCAGATCCAGCAGCTCTTCGAGCGTCAGCACGTTGTTCTGAATAACGTCCATCGCTTTGTTCAGCCCCTGGTTATAGAAAAGGGGCGCAACTTTTTTAACCAGCTCATCGAGGAAAAACTCGGCTTCAAACTGCCCCAGTTGGAGGTCGTGCTTGTCCTCCATATAATCGACAATATGCGCAACGGCGCTCTGGTACGCCTCGTTGGGTAGCTTTAAGTTTTTCATTCCATCTCCTCACTTTGGCCAGGTCGTAATGATTTCCACGACGCCATTAATAATGAACTGCACGCCCATACACACCAGCAGGAACCCCATCAGGCGCGAGATCGCCTCAATTCCGCTC
>DALYUA010000352.1:0-3898 GCA_031993245.1 Buttiauxella sp.
AGAGCCACTAATGATTCATCGATCCAACTACCTTGCAGGATGTCACGCACCGCATAGCCTATCGTTTCACCGTAGCGAATAATTGCGCCATGTGCAGGAATATCGACCAGCGCGACTTTATGGCCCTGCGGGATATGTTCAATTAGCGTCAGCCCATCCGCAAACTGCGCGCCTGCTTTCAGACCATTGTCGTTAACAATAATGGCAACGTTGTCGGCGTCATGAACTTTAATATAAAAGGCCGTCGGCGGTTGCTGTCTAATTTGGATGTCTGACATTGTTTACGTTTCTCCAGTTATACATATAAAGTAACGGCCTTAAATGAATTATGGGTTCAGGCGAACTTGCTAACTAAATAATGTCAGGCCGGTAAATATAAGGATGTGATGCAGATCACCTAACCTGGCCACGTCAGTCCTGGCCGGGGCGGTAAGATAAAATATGTGCAATATGCCCCAGCGATATGTACTGATGCTCATAAAAATCAGCTTAAAAGATTATTGTATTGTGCATTTGCCTAATGCCCGGACGCTCTGTGCTGGCTATACTGTGTTGCGTGTCATAAGCACTGAATTAATTAGCCTTAGGGATATTAACCAGAATAAACAGAATAAAATCTCAGCCGAAAAAAGGTTAATGAAGCCAATGTTAAATATTATTCATTACCTTTATTGCAACGACGATTAACTATGCTGACCGTGTCGCGCTTTTTATATACCGACAGGGCCAGGTAATATCATACGTATGGTATTGCAGCAGTAAGCCATGAAAAATTAAGGTAAAGCTCATGAATAACAACGTATTCCCGAATAAATTTAAGGCTGCTTTGGTGGCTCATCAGGTGCAGATCGGCTGCTGGTCGGCGTTGGCTAACCCCATCAGCACCGAAGTGCTGGGTCTTGCCGGGTTCGACTGGATTGTGCTGGACGGCGAACACGCTCCAAACGATATCACTACGTTTATTCCACAGCTGATGGCGCTCACCGGCAGTCATAGCGCCCCGGTCGTTCGTGCGCCAACTAACGATCCCGTGGCGATCAAACGCCTGCTGGATATCGGCTTCTATAACTTTCTGATCCCGTTTGTAGAAACTCAGGAAGAAGCGGCGCTGGCGGTTTCCTCTACGCGTTACCCACCGGAAGGCATCCGTGGCGTATCCGTTTCGCATCGCGCCAATATGTTTGGCACCGTGCCGGACTATTTCGCTCAGTCGAACAAAAATATCACCGTTCTTGTACAGATCGAAAGCCAGCAGGGCGTGGACAATGTGGATGCGATTGCGGGAACCGACGGTGTGGACGGCATCTTCGTCGGTCCAGGCGATCTGGCGGCGGCATTAGGCCACCTGGGTAACGCATCCCATCCGGAAGTGCAGCGCTGTATCCAGCACATTTTTACTCGCGCTAAAGCGTTCGGTAAACCTGCAGGGATCCTGGCGCCGGTTGAAGCAGACGCTAAGCGCTACCTGGAATGGGGGGCAACTTTTGTGGCCGTAGGCAGCGATCTGGGCGTTTTCCGCTCTGCTACCCAGAAGCTGTGCGACCAGTTTAAAAAATAACTTCCACCCGTAAATAACGAGAGAGTAAAGCTATGACTATGAAAGTTGGATTTATTGGCCTTGGTATCATGGGCAAACCAATGAGTAAAAACCTTATCAAAGCCGGTTATTCGCTGGTGGTCGCCGACCATAACGCAGAGGTGGTTGCTGAAGTGATTGCCGCTGGCGCAGAAACTGCCGCCACGCCAAAAGATATTGCTGAGCAGTGCGATGTGATAATCACCATGCTGCCAAACTCCCCGCATGTGAAAGAGGTTGCGCTGGGTGAAAACGGCATTATCGAAGGGGCAAAACCGGGTACCGTCGTTATCGACATGAGTTCTATCGCACCGCTGGCGAGCCGTGAAATCAGCGAGGCGTTGAAAACTAAAGGCATTAGTATGCTGGACGCGCCGGTTAGCGGCGGCGAACCAAAAGCTATCGATGGCACGCTGTCCGTTATGGTGGGTGGCGATAAAGCGATTTTCGATAAATATTACGATCTGCTTAAAACCATGGCGGGTTCCGTGGTGCATACCGGCGATATCGGTGCAGGCAACGTGACCAAACTGGCGAACCAGGTGATTGTTGCGCTGAATATTGCTGCGATGTCTGAAGCGTTAGTGCTGGCAACCAAAGCTGGCGTGAACCCTGATTTAGTGTTCCAGGCGATTCGCGGCGGCCTTGCGGGCAGCACCGTTCTGGAAGCGAAAGCGCCGATGGTGATGGATCGTAACTTTAAACCCGGTTTCCGTATCGATCTGCATATTAAAGATCTCGCGAATGCGCTGGACACATCCCATGGCGTTGGGGCGCAACTGCCCTTGACCGCTGCCGTTATGGAGATGATGCAGGCGCTGCGTGCTGACGGCCACGGTAACGACGACCACAGCGCAATTGCATGCTACTACGAAAAACTGGCGAAAGTTGAAGTCACAAAGAATTGAGAGGGCGCCAGGCGTGCCCTGCTTTTCTCAGGCCGAATCAGGCATGGATACTATGAAAATCGTTATCGCCCCGGACTCTTATAAAGAAAGCCTTTCAGCTAGTGAAGTGGCACAGGCTATTGAAAAGGGTTTTCGTGAAATATTTCCTGATGCCCAGTACATTTCTGTCCCGGTTGCAGACGGCGGGGAAGGCACTGTCGATGCGATGATTAGCGCAACGCAGGGTTCTAAAGTTGTCACGACGGTCACCGGGCCGCTGGGCGAACCCGTGACGGCCTGCTGGGGAATATCTGGTGACGGTAAAACCGCATTTATTGAGATGGCGGAAGCCAGCGGTCTGGCGCTCGTACCCAATGAGAAACGCAATCCGCTTGTTACTACCTCGCACGGTACCGGTGAATTGATTTTGCGCGCTCTGGATAACGGCGTGCGTAATATTATTATCGGCATAGGCGGCAGCGCCACGAACGATGGCGGCGCCGGGATGATGCAGGCGCTGGGCGCAAAATTGACTGATGCGGCTGGCAAAGAGATAAGCCCGGGCGGCG
Source organism: Buttiauxella sp. (assembly GCA_031993245.1). Classification (GTDB taxonomy): domain Bacteria; phylum Pseudomonadota; class Gammaproteobacteria; order Enterobacterales; family Enterobacteriaceae; genus Dryocola. The sequence continues at coordinate 3,033 of DALYUA010000352.1, forward strand.
GCGGCTTGTTGAGTCTGAACAACATTGATATTTCCGGGCTGGATAGGCGTCTGGAAAGCTGTGTAATTAACGTGGCATGCGATGTAACTAATCCATTGACCGGCGATAACGGAGCGTCCCGAATTTTTGGGCCGCAGAAAGGAGCCGATGAGGCCATGATTGTCGAGTTAGATCGCAATCTGGCGCATTTTGCGCAAATGATAAAAAAACATCTGCGTATAGATGTGGAAAACGCGCCGGGCGCGGGCGCAGCAGGTGGGATGGGCGCTGCGTTAATGGCCTTCCTTGAGGCTGATTTGCGTAGCGGCGTTGAGATTGTTACCGAAGCCCTGAACCTGGAGGAGCATATACATAACTGTTCGCTGGTAGTGACTGGGGAGGGGCGCATGGATAGCCAGAGTATTCGTGGAAAAGTTCCCATAGGCGTTGCTGCAGTAGCAAAGAAGTATCGTAAACCCGTTATTGGAATTGCCGGTTCCCTGGCCTGCGATGTTGCGGTGGTGCATCAGCATGGTATTGACGCGGTATTCAGCGTGCTTAATAGCATTGGTACGCTGGATGAAGCGCTGAAAAACGCCTTCGAAAATATTTACCGCGCCTCGCGTGATATCGCCGCGACGGTTGCTATCGGCATGAAAACTCCCGGCTAAGTCAGCGTGACATGGGCGCGTAAACCCTCTATACTTCGCGCCGAAGCTGACCAGGCAGTCGCCGCTTCGTCGTCGTCCTCTTCGGGGGAGACGGACGGAGGGGAGGAAAGTCCGGGCTCCATAGGGCAGGGTGCCAGGTAACGCCTGGGAGGCGCAAGCCTACGACCAGTGCAACAGAGAGCAAACCGCCGATGGCCCGCGCAAGCGGGATCAGGT
>DALYUA010000353.1:0-3894 GCA_031993245.1 Buttiauxella sp.
GTCATCGTTCATCGCTGGCTACGCATGTCTTATACGCAACAGGCACCACCGGTAATTTGATTCAGCGAGCCAGCGGGCTGGACGTTAATGCCATGCTGAGCGGCCCGATGGGCGGCGATCAACAGGTCGGGGCGTTGATTTCCGAAGGGAAAATTGATGTGCTGATCTTCTTCTGGGATCCCCTTAACGCGGTGCCGCACGATCCGGATGTGAAGGCCCTGCTGCGCCTTGCTACCGTCTGGAATATCCCGGTAGCAACCAACCTCTCTACCGCTGATTTCATCATTCAGTCGCCGGGTTTTAACCAGGCTGTTGAAATCCTCATCCCGGATTATCAGCGATACCTTTCTGAAAGGCTGAAATAATTAAGGGCGGCTGGCGGTCGGTACGCCAAGGCGCTTGAGAATATCGACAAAATCAGAAGGTTCTTTTTTGTTAAAGAGTAACCAGACGCGATGACGAGCCCTCGTCATCGCGACATACAATAACCGCCGCTCCTCTGCATCCGGATACGCTTCCGGCTGCGGCAATAATGCCTGCTCCATCACCGATTCCCTGGCCGCGGCCGGGAAGCCATCTTTGCCCTGCTGTAATCCCAGCACGATAACGTAATCCGCCTGCTGCCCTTTACTGGCATGGATAGTCATAAAATCAATATTGAGCTTTGGCCAGCGCGTCGCCGCCTTTTCAAGACCCGACGGGCGCAGATGATGATAACGAGCAAGCACCAGGATGCGCTGTTCTGGTTTAGCGTAGCCGCTGAGCTTATCAAGAAGGTTATCAAGCTGTTCTTCTGCCAGAAGCAGAACCGATTTCTTGTCCCCTTTTGACAGACTGTTTAAAGGTTTAGCAAGCTGGTTCGGGTTCTGCTGAATAAAATTATTAGCAATTTCACCGATGCGATCGTTAAAACGATAGGTGGTATCCAGCGCGCACCGATCGCCTTCGCCGAAATGATGCGCAAACGCCGTCGTAAGGGCCATTTCCGCACCGCTGAAACGGTAGATATCCTGCCAGTCATCTCCTACCGCATAAAGAGATGCGTGAGAGTTCTGCCGACGTAGCGCTGCCAGCAACGCGGCACGTTGCGGGGAGATATCCTGGAACTCATCCACCAGAATGTGTTTCCACGGACTAATAAAACGCCCTTTCTCCAGCACGTTAATCGCCTGGTGAATCAGCCCCGAGAAATCCACCGCTTCTTCAGCTTTAAGCACACTCTTCCAGGCCTTCAATAAAGGAGCCATCAGCTTCACGCGTTTTGAAAACAGATCGCGCACCTCTTCGGGGCAAGCAGAGATCATTTCCGCCTGCGAACCGCCATGCATGCGCATAAGCCCTAACCAGCGGTCAAGCCTGCTGGCCAGACGTTTGGCTAAACGCTCGTCCTGCCAGTATTCGCCTTCGGGCACGTCCCATTCCAGCTCTTCGCTTAACCATTCACGCCACCCTTTTGCCTGGGCCTTTTTCTCATGACACTGCTGTCGCCAGCTTTCAATTAAAAGCTGATGCCGTGCGGCAGTATCCGATTCCAGCTCGCTGATACGCGGCGCTTTTCGCCCGCCTTGCTGAATGATGTGCAGCGCAAGCGCGTGAAAAGTGCGTGCAGCTATCGCGTCCGTGTGCAGACGTTCAGCAATGCGCCGATCCATTTCTTGTGCCGCCTGGCGACCAAAAGCCAGCAGTAAAATTTGTTCTTCCGTCGCCTCGCCTCGTTGCAGCAACCAGCCTGCACGGGCCACCAGTACCGAGGTTTTGCCGCTCCCCGCTCCCGCCAGAACTAATAACGAATCTTCCCCATTTACGACGGCGCGCGCCTGAGAAGGGTTAAGCGGAGAGCTTTCCACCTGCTGGAAAAAATCAGCATATTTTTCCAGCATGCGATCGGTATACTCCGCGTTGCGCTCTTCGCGGCGCCTGTCACCCTGTTCCAGCCACGCTTTGCAACTAAGCCAGGCTTCACGGCAATTATCAAACTCTTCAAGCCTTGCCAGAGGCAGGGGTAAAGCTGCAAAAGCGGCCCTGACATTCTGCTGCAATGCTTCCATGTCGCTGCGCTTAAACCATTTTTCCTGAAGCGTACGTCGGGTAATATCGGCATACTGTTCATTGAGCACCCGGGCTGCAACTTCACTCATCTCTACGCTCCATGTCTGCCACAGGGAGTCCAGATGATGATAAAAGCGCTGGGTTTCACCCCATTCAGTGCCATGCAAACGCACAACCTTATCGTCTGGCAGCACAAACTCCAGCTCCCCCCAGACCAGGCCACGCTTGATATTAATCGCCACCAGTTGATTAAACGGGATAAGGTATTCGTGACGATCGCCCTTTACCTCCACGCCCGCGCTGAGTAATTTCACGCGATTGTAAGGATGCTGTGCTAAATGTTTGCCAAGGGAGGTCGCTTTGAGTTCCATTACGCTTTGTCTGCACCTGAAAGAAGTTGTCGCTAAGTTTACCCGTCGAAGGAATGACGCTCCAGAGTAAAAACGCGTTACAATTGCTGTGGTTATTTATTTATGACATCAACCAACGAAGAGTGCTTATGCGTACGGTCCTTAATGTGTTGAACTTTGTACTGGGTGGTTTCCTGACAACCCTCTCCTGGTTACTGGCCACTCTCGTCAGTATTATCTTTATCTTCACGCTCCCCCTGACCCGCTCCTGCTGGGAGATAACCAGGCTTTCCCTTACGCCATACGGCAATGAAGCTATTCACGTCGATGAACTTAACCCGCAAGATAAAAGCGTGCTTATGAACACAGGCGGCACCTTACTGAACGTTTTCTGGCTGATCTTCTTCGGCTGGTGGCTCTGCATAATGCATATCCTCACGGGTATAGCGCAATGTGTTACCATCATCGGTATTCCGGTGGGGATTGCGAATTTTAAAATCGCCGCCATTGCCCTGTGGCCCGTCGGTCGTCGCGTAGTCTCCGTTGAAACTGCACGAGCGGCACGTACTGCCAATGCGCAGCGTCGCTTTCAGTAACGCAGAGGAAATGGCGTACTAATGCTTAGTCCCTTACTGCATCGCTACACCCGGAATAGCACCTGGCTTTACAACTTACGCATTTTTATCGCCCTGACCGGTACGGCTGCCCTGCCCTGGTGGCTGGGAGAGGTCAAACTGACTATTCCATTGACGCTTGGCGTGGTAGCCGCCGCGCTGGCGGATCTGGACGATCGCCTGACCGGGCGTCTGCGCAACCTGCTGATAACGCTGGTAAGCTTTTTTATTGCTTCCGCATCCGTAGAGCTGCTGTTCCCCTGGCCGTGGCTGTTTGCGTTGGGGCTGATGTTTTCTACCAGCGGTTTTATTCTGCTGGGCGGACTGGGTCAACGCTACGCAACTATTGCGTTTGGCGCGTTGCTTATTGCTATTTACACGATGCTCGGCATCTCGTTGTACGAGCACTGGTATCAGCAACCGTTGCTCCTGTTAGCAGGTGCCGTATGGTACAACCTGCTTACGCTTGCCGGGCATCTTATTTTTCCGATACGCCCGTTGCAGGACAATCTGGCCCGTTGTTATGACCATCTGGCGGATTATCTGGAAATCAAAGCGACGCTGTTTGATCCTGATATTGAAAAAGAAAGCCAGGCGCCAATGCTTGAACTGGCAATGGCTAACAGCAAGCTGGTGACCACGCTGAACCTGACAAAAGCGTCCCTGCTGACTCGCTTACGTGGCGATCGCGGGCAGCGCGGCACCAGGCGCACCCTGCACTACTACTTTGTCGCACAGGATATCCACGAGCGGGCCAGTTCTTCACATATTCAGTATCAGGCCTTGCGTGATAAATTTCGCCACAGCGACATTATGTTTCGTTTTCAACGCCTGCTAACGCTGCAATCCCAGGCTTGCCAACAGCTTTCGCGCTCGATTCT
>DALYUA010000354.1:0-3873 GCA_031993245.1 Buttiauxella sp.
GAAGTGGGCGGTACCGTGCGTATCGTTATCAACAACCAGATTGGTTTCACCACCTCCAACCCGCTGGATGCGCGCTCCACGCCGTACTGTACCGATATCGGTAAGATGGTGATGGCGCCAATTTTCCACGTCAATGCGGATGACCCGGAAGCGGTGGCGTTCGTAACCCGTCTGGCATTAGATTTCCGTAACACCTTCAAACGTGATGTGTTTATCGACCTGGTTTGCTACCGTCGTCATGGTCATAACGAAGCTGATGAACCAAGCGCAACCCAGCCGGTGATGTACCAGAAAATCAAGAAACACCCGACGCCGCGTAAGATTTACGCCGACCGTCTGGAGCAGGAAAATCTGGCGACGCTTGAAGATGCTACTGAAATGGTAAACCTCTATCGCGACGCGCTGGATGCTGGCGAATGCGTGGTGAAAGAATACCGTCCGATGAATATGCACTCCTTCACCTGGTCGCCATACCTCAACCACGAGTGGGACGAAAGCTACCCGAACAAGGTTGAGATGAAGCGTCTGCAGGAGCTGGCCAAACGCATCAGCACCGCGCCAGAATCCGTAGAAATGCAGTCTCGCGTGGCGAAAATCTACAGCGATCGTCAGGAAATGGCGAACGGTGCGAAGAAATTCGATTGGGGCGCAGCTGAAAATCTGGCTTACGCCACGCTGGTTGATGAAGGCGTCTCTGTGCGTCTGTCCGGTGAAGATGCCGGTCGCGGCACCTTCTTCCACCGCCACGCGGTGATTCACAACCAGACCAACGGCTCCACTTACACGCCGCTTCAGCATGTACACAATAGCCAGGGCGAATTCAAAGTCTGGGATTCCGTGCTCTCTGAAGAAGCCGTGCTAGCCTTTGAATATGGATACGCAACCGCAGAACCTCGCACCTTGACCATCTGGGAAGCCCAGTTCGGCGACTTTGCGAACGGTGCGCAGGTTGTTATCGACCAGTTCATCAGCTCCGGCGAGCAGAAATGGGGCCGAATGTGTGGCCTGGTGATGTTGCTGCCGCACGGCTACGAAGGTCAGGGCCCTGAGCACTCCTCAGCGCGTCTTGAGCGCTACCTCCAGCTGTGTGCTGAACAGAATATGCAGGTTTGCGTGCCTTCTACTCCGGCACAGGTTTACCACATGCTGCGTCGTCAGGCGTTGCGCGGTATGCGTCGTCCACTGGTAGTGATGTCGCCGAAATCCCTGCTGCGTCATCCGCTGGCGGTTTCCACGCTGGACGAACTGGCAAACGGCACCTTCCTGCCTGCAATTGGCGAAGTTGACGAGCTGGATCCGAAAGAAGTAAAACGCGTGGTACTGTGTTCCGGCAAGGTGTATTACGACCTGCTTGAGCAGCGCCGTAAGCGCGATCAAAAAAATGTAGCCATTGTGCGCATTGAGCAGCTGTATCCGTTCCCGCACCAGGCGGTGCAGGAAGCGCTGAAGCCGTTTGCTCACGTGCATGATTTCGTATGGTGCCAGGAAGAGCCGCTTAACCAGGGCGCATGGTACTGCAGCCAGCACCACTTCCGCGAAGTGATTCCATTTGGATCTGCTCTGCGTTATGCAGGCCGTCCGGCCTCCGCCTCTCCGGCGGTAGGGTATATGTCCGTTCACCAGAAACAGCAACAAGATCTGGTTAATGACGCGCTGAACGTCGATTAATTAAAGGATAAAAAATGAGTAGCGTAGATATTCTGGTCCCTGACCTGCCTGAGTCCGTTGCCGATGCGACCGTCGCCACCTGGCATAAAAAACCGGGTGATACCGTAACCCGTGACGAAGTGCTGGTAGAAATCGAAACTGACAAAGTGGTACTGGAAGTACCGGCGTCTGCAGATGGTGTCCTGGATGCTGTTCTGGAAGATGAAGGCACGACGGTTACCTCGCGTCAAATTTTAGGCCGCCTGCGTGAAGGCAACAGCGCCGGAAAAGAGACCTCTGCGAAAGCAGACAGCAAAGAATCCACCCCGGCGCAGCGCCAGCAGGCTTCGCTGGAAGAGCAAAATAACGACGCGCTTAGCCCGGCTATTCGCCGCCTGATCGCCGAACATTCCCTGGACGCCAGCGCTATTAAAGGCAGCGGCGTTGGCGGTCGTATCACCCGCGAAGATGTTGATAAGCATCTGACCCAGGCGAAAGCGGCCCAGCCTGCGAAAGCGGCAGCGACAGAAGAAACTAAAGCGCCGGTAGCACCATTAGCTGGCCGTAGCGAAAAACGCGTGCCGATGACGCGTCTGCGCAAACGCGTTGCCGAACGTCTGCTGGAAGCGAAAAACTCCACCGCCATGCTCACAACCTTCAATGAAGTGAACATGAAGCCGATTATGGAACTGCGTAAGCAGTACGGTGAAGCCTTCGAGAAACGACACGGCGTGCGTCTGGGCTTTATGTCCTTCTACATTAAAGCGGTTGTTGAAGCGCTGAAACGCTACCCGGAAGTGAACGCTTCTATCGACGGCGAAGATGTGGTTTACCACAACTACTTTGACGTCAGCATTGCGGTATCCACGCCTCGTGGTCTGGTCACGCCGGTGCTGCGCGATGTCGATACCATCGGTATGGCTGATATTGAAAAACGCATCAAAGAACTGGCGGTTAAAGGCCGTGACGGCAAGCTGACCGTTGAAGATTTGACCGGTGGTAACTTCACCATCACCAACGGCGGTGTGTTTGGCTCCCTGATGTCTACTCCGATCATCAACCCGCCGCAGAGCGCGATCCTCGGTATGCACGCCATTAAAGATCGGCCGATGGCGGTCGACGGTAAAGTTGAGATCCTGCCGATGATGTATCTGGCGCTCTCATACGATCACCGTCTGATCGATGGCCGCGAGTCTGTAGGTTATCTGGTAGCGATTAAAGAGCTGCTTGAAGACCCGACTCGTCTGCTGCTGGACGTGTAGTAACCTCTGGCGGGTGGCGCTTTGCTTACCCGCCCTACAAATATCACCTGCCTTGTAGGTCGGATAAGCGAAGCGTCATCCGACGTGAACTGATGGCCTACATGTATTTATGAAGGATGGATAGAACTCATGAACTTACACGAATATCAGGCGAAACAGTTGTTTGCTCGGTATGGCTTACCAGCCCCCGTTGGCTACGCCTGCACCACGCCGCGTGAAGCGGAAGAAGCTGCCTCTAAAATTGGCGCAGGTCCTTGGGTGGTGAAATGTCAGGTTCATGCCGGTGGCCGCGGTAAAGCGGGCGGCGTGAAAGTGGTTAACAGCAAAGAAGATATTCGCGCCTTTGCTGAGCACTGGCTTGGTAAACGTCTGGTGACCTATCAAACTGACGCAGGCGGCCAGCCGGTTCATCAGATTCTGGTAGAAGCTGCCACCGACATCGATAAAGAGCTGTATCTTGGCGCGGTTGTAGACCGTAGTTCGCGTCGCGTGGTGTTTATGGCTTCCACCGAAGGCGGCGTGGAAATCGAAAAAGTTGCGGAAGAAACCCCGCACCTGATCCACAAAGTTGCGCTGGATCCACTGGCAGGACCAATGCCTTACCAGGGACGTGAACTGGCGTTCAAACTGGGACTGGAAGGCAAACAGGTTCAGCAGTTCACCAAAATCTTTATGGGCCTTGCGAATATTTTCCTGGAGCGCGACCTGGCGCTTATCGAAATCAACCCGCTGGTCATCACGAAGCAGGGCGATTTAGTATGCCTCGATGGCAAACTGGGCGCCGATGGCAACGCATTGTTCCGCCAGCCAGAGCTGCGCGAAATGCGTGACCCAAGCCAGGAAGATGCTCGTGAATCTCAGGCCGCACAGTGGGAGCTGAACTACGTTGCGCTGGATGGCAACATCGGTTGCATGGTTAACGGTGCGGGCCTGGCGATGGGCACCATGGACATCGTTAAGCTGC
>DALYUA010000355.1:0-3849 GCA_031993245.1 Buttiauxella sp.
ATTGCCGGCGGCTGAAGATTAAGGATTTGCACCTGGCCGGGCTTGATGCCCCAGTGCTTAAGCGCCGCCAGCAGGCTGTAATGGGTGGTGGAAATAAAAGGAACGGCAATGCGTTTGCCGATCAGATCTTTCGGACTGGTGATGCCCTTTTTCACCACCAGCGCTTCGGAATCGCCAAGCTGTGAAGCCAGCAGGAATACTTCAATCGGCACCTTCTGGCTGGCGGCAACCGCAAGCGGGCTGGAACCAATATTGCCGATCTGCACGTCGCCGGAAGCCAGCGCGCGCACCACGCTCGCGCCGCTGTCGAATTTGCGCCATTCAACTTTTGCGCCACTGTCTTTGGCAAAGGTGTTATCAGCCTGCGCGACTTTGGCAGGTTCTGCGGATGTCTGATAAGCCACAGTGACGTCCACCGCGAAAGCCGGTGCGGCGATTAAAGCCAGCGCTGCCAGCCAGAAAGAATGTCGAGTTATTGCCATGGTGTGTATGCCCCTGTCTCAATGATGGGAGCAGTATTTCCAATGACGCAGATGACATAAAAGAATTAAAAATTATCGCTAATGCTTTTATATCCTTAGATAAGATTGTGCTTTGGATAGTTGAGAGGTGGGAATGGGATACATGCATTTCATAATGCCAAGGAGAAGAGCGTAACGTATAATATCACGCCTGTTATCGGCCATTCCCCTAAGAAATTAAACCCCAATAAATTAATTAATCATGGAGTGATATATTTATGTATGCAAAAAAAAGAAAATTGAGAAAAAAGAACCGTATAAAAAATAACAATAATTTAACCACCGTTTTTTGGGCGACCTTGCCATCCGTAATTATCTTTTTAATCAGCACGGTCTGGGACCGTACAAAAGATCATTACCAGCAAAAAGAAAATAACGACAACCTCGTAAAAATAATTAGCCTTGAGATTCGCAGGAATTATATTGCTTTACGGCCCTATGCTGAACAAGCCTCAGAATTATTTAGCGCCGATAAAAATTCATGCAATGAAATAGACGTCGTCACTCTACAGCAGTTAAATTTCATTATGGATCGCAGTCAGGACTTACGCTATGACGTGTATAATAATTATTTAGATAAATTTATGTATCTGGACAAAAACGATGCAGGTTACTTTATGATGTATTACACAAACCTTATTGCATTTAAACAAAAAGCGAATGCTGTCAAAACAGCCACGCTTGATATGACGGCACTTGTATCTGACGATAAATTATATTTGCGGCGGGCCTATTGTTCTCAGGTGCTGGAATTTAACCACTTTAGTGCTAAATACATTCATAAACTGCAATCATAAAGAACGAACCTTAATAATCCCAAATATATAATGACATACAAAATCATCCGCGCTAAACCTCCGCCAGCCGATTGATTTTTCAGCGTAAAAAGGGTACTTTCTCGCCTGTATTCCTGCATGGATGGTCTTATATTATGCCTATTATTCAGTCTGTTGAACGTGCGTTGCAGATCCTAGACCTGTTTAACGAACAGGCGACGGAGCTTAAAATCACCGAGATCAGCAAACAGATGGGCCTGAGCAAAAGCACCCTCCATTCGCTGCTTAAAACTCTGCGGCTACACGGCTATATCGATCAGAACCCGGAAAACGATAAATATCGCCTTGGCATGAAGCTGGTCGAACGCGGCCATTTCGTCGTCGGTTCAATGGATATTCGCCAGAAGGCAAAAGGCTGGCTAACGGAGTTATCCCGGCACACCGGGCAAACCACTCACCTTGGTATTCTCGACGGGCGCGAAGGCGTCTATATCGAGAAAATCGAAGGCAAACTTGCGGCCATCGCCTACTCGCGTATTGGCCGCCGGTTGCCGGTGCATGCCACCGCCATTGGCAAAGTGCTGATAGCCTGGCTTAGCGAGGCGGAGTTGACTGCGCTGCTTGAGGATTATCAGTACACCGCTTTCACGCCGTCTACGCTCACAACGCGCGAGGCATTGCTGGCGGCGCTGGCGCAAACCCGCGCGCAGGGTTATGCGCTGGATAGCGAAGAGAATGAACAGGGCGTGCGCTGCGTGGCGGTGCCGGTGTGGAATCATGAATCGCGGGTGATTGCCGCGCTGAGCCTCTCGACGCTGACCGCCCGCGTGGACGAAGAAGAGCTGACGCGTTACCGGCTGCTGCTGGAAGAAGCCGGGCTTCAGCTCTCCAGATCGCTGGGCTACCCGGCTCGCGGATAGCCCGTTAGCCTTAATCTGCTACCGGCTGGTAGCGGAAGTAATCAAAATCGGCGTAACAGCCGTCGCCGCTGATATCCTCGCAGTGCAGGCCGACAAACGCGCCCGTAAAGAAGCCGCGCCCGCCGATATAGTCGTCCGACAGCTTCCAGGCCTCATACTCAACGGGCACCGTCTGCCAGTTTTCTCCGTCAAACGAGTAGCTGTAGCGATAGACAAGCTGATCCACGTCCACCCGCAGCCACACGCTTTGTGCATCAACCGGCACCGGGATCGGCTGCTCGTGCAGCGGCCAGGACGGGACATTTTTGTCGAGCTGCAGCACCTTGATGGTCCTGCCCTGCCCCTCCTCAAAGTCCACAAAGCAGTAGCTCCAGTTTTTAGTGTTGTAATAACAGGTCAAACCGGCGCTCTGCTGGAAGTACAGGGGCGAGAACTGCATGCGCGTTTCGGCGCGGAAGGCAAAATGCTGCCAGCGTCGCGCGACGGTGGACTGAATAAAGGTCGAGTTAAGGGAATCATTACCGTACAGGCGTAAAAAGCCCGGACGCTCAGTCAGCGAGCCGAGCGCATCATCAAACGGGATGCGCAGAGTTTGCAGCTCAGGATTGAGCGTGGCCTTGTCGAAATCTTCGTGCCAGCTCGTATTCTGCGGCGCCTTGCTCTCCACCATTTGCGGGCCGGGTACGATCAGTTGCGCATGTTTGCCGCCTTCTACATACGGCCAGCCGTCGCGCCAGGCGATGCGCGCAATGCCGGTTTCGCGCCCAAGCGAACAGTAACCACGCCCGCCGGAGGCCAGCAGCGGCACGCCGGGTAAACGCTGCGGACGGCTGGTGAGATACGCCATATACCATTCGCCGGTATGCGTCTCCAGCAGCGAGCCGTGGCCGCTTTTTTGCAGGGGGTTCTCCGGCAGATGCCAGGTGGTCATCATCGTAACATCCGGGTGCAGCTCATACGGGCCCTCGATATTTTTCGCCCGCAGCACCACCACCGCATGTTCGTAGCTGGTGCCACCCTCGGCGACCATCAGATAGTACCAGCCCTCTTTGTGATAAATATGCGCCCCTTCGGTGTAGCGCAACGGCGTGCCGGTAAACAACGTTTTACGCTCCGGGGACAAAGTCTGCGTCTGTGGGAAATATTCCTGCAACACGATGGTACTGTGCGGATCGCTGTGATGGCGCGGCCCCCACGGGCGATAGATATAGTATTTTCGGCCATCGCTGTCGTGAAACAGCGAGGGATCGAAACCGCCGTTACCCATCGCAATCGGCTCGCTCCACGGCCCCTCAATGGAGGGCGCGGTCACCAGAAAATTACGGCCATTTTTCCACGGCGAGTCGACGATTTTTACATCGGTATAAAGCAGCCAGAACAGCCCGTCGGCGTAGCTCAGGCATGGCGCCCAGATGCCGCCGGAGTCGGGATTGCCTTTCATATCCAGCATCGACACGCGGTTCAGCGGCGTGCTGACCAGCGACCAGTTATTCAGATCGCGGGAATGGTAAATGCGCACGCCCGGAAACCACTCGAAGGTGGAGGTGGCGATGTAGTAATCCTCGCCCTGGCGGCACAACGACGGGTCCGGATTAAAGCCGGTCAGAATCGGGTTCGTAATGTTGTACATGT
>DALYUA010000356.1:0-3835 GCA_031993245.1 Buttiauxella sp.
TCACCGCAAACTGTTTGTAGAACTGGCCGGTCACTCCGGAGAGAAATGCCATCGGCACGAACACCGCGCACAGTACCAGAGCAATGGCGATAATCGGCCCGGAAACTTCACGCATCGCCTGATGCGCCGCCTGTAAGGGAGTCAGCCCCTCTTCGATATTTCGCTCGACGTTTTCCACCACCACGATGGCGTCGTCCACAACGATACCGATGGCCAATACCAGACCAAACAGGCTCAGAGTATTAAGCGAGAAGCCAAGCAGATAGAGAATGCTAAATGTTCCCACGACCGATACCGGTACCGCAATCAGCGGAATGAGCGACGCGCGCCAGGTTTGCAGGAACAATATCACCACCAGCGCAACCAGCACTATCGCTTCCAGCAGGGTTTGCACCACTGCGCGAATGGAATCGCGAACAAATACCGTAGGATCGTAAGGCGCCGCCCATTTCATATCTTCCGGGAAACGCGCGGACAGCTCGGCCATTTTGGCGCGTACCGCGTTAGACAGATCGATGGCGTTTGCACCGGGCGACTGGAAGATGCCAATCCCGACCGCATCTTTATTGTTAAGCTGGGCACGCAGCGCGTAGCTGCCGGAACCCATTTCGATGCGCGCCACGTCGCGCAGGCGTACCTGCGAGCCATCCTGCGCCGTTTTCAGAATAATATCGCCGAACTCTTCTTCTGTGTTCAGCCGACCCTGAGCGTTAATAGAGATCAGGAAGTCACTCTCTTTCGGCAGCGGCTCGGCGCCAAGCTGTCCGGCTGAAACCTGGACATTTTGCTCCTGCATCGCCTTCACCACATCGGAGGCGGTCAGCCCACGCGCCGCCACCTTGTTGGGATCCAGCCAGATACGCATAGCGTATTCGCCCGAGCCAAAAATCTGGATTTGGCCGACGCCGGGCAGGCGCGCCAGTTCGTCCTTCACTTTTAGCGTGGCGTAGTTACGCATATAGAGTGAATCGTATTTGCCGCCGGGCGAAAACAGATGCACCACCAGCGTTAAGGTCGGCGACTGTTTCTGAGTGGTGATGCCCAAACGCCGCACATCTTCCGGCAGACGCGCCTCGGCCTGAGATACCCGGTTTTGCACCTGAACCTGCGCCTGGTCGGGATCGGTACCCGGACGGAAAGTAACGGTCGTCACCAGTACGCCGTCGGAACCGGCGACGGATTTCATATACATCATGTTTTCAACGCCGTTGATCGCTTCCTCCAGCGGCGTCGCCACCGTCTCAGCGATAACTTTCGGATTGGCGCCCGGATACTCTGCGCGCACCTGCACGCTTGGCGGCACGACGTCAGGATATTCACTGACCGGCAATAGCGGGATCGCGATTAATCCTGTGATAAAAATCAGAATCGACAGCACCGCGGCAAAAATCGGCCTGTCGATAAAAAAGCGGGAAAAGTCCATGCGTCGGTTTCTCTGGTAAGGAATCAGTTAAGGGCGGAGCTGGCGGTCATGGCAACGGTTTTCGCGTTAACCGGCATGCCCGGCATAAACACTTTTTGTAAACCATCCACGATGACCTTATCGCCCGGGGTCAGCCCCTGCTGCACGATGCGTAAACCTGCGGCCAGTCGCCCTGGCGTAATATCGCGACGCTGCGCTTTACCGTCTTTATCAACGACATAAACGTATTTTCGATCCTGATCGGTCAGCACCGCTTTATCATCGATAAGCATGGCTTTGAATGCGGCGCTGCCCGGCAGACGCACGCGGGCAAATAATCCCGGCGTGAACTGACGCTGTGCGTTATCCAGCAGCGCGCGCATACGGATTGTGCCGGTGCTCGGCGTTAACTGATTATCGAGAAAATCCACTTTGCCCTGGTGGGGATAGCCGTCCTCATCGGCAAGGCCAATCTCAACCGGCAGCGCCAGATGATTACCGGACGCCCTCTGCCCGTTGCGGGCAAGGTCCTGATAGTGCAGATAGGTCGACTCGTCCACGTCAAAATAGACATAAACCGTCTTTTGCGATACTAGCGTGGTCAGCACGCTGGCGCTGTCGCCTGCGGTCACCAGATTACCGCTGGTGATCAGCGCGCGGCTGGCACGGCCATCGATAGGCGCGGTTACTTTAGTGAAATCAAAGTTAAGCTGCGCTGCATCAACCGCCGCCTGCGCTGCCCGAATATCGGCCTGCGCCTGCGTGGCCGCCGAACGGCGCTGCTCCCATTCTTCACGGGATACCACGTTTGTGTTGACTAATTTGTCGGTACGGTTGGCCTCGCTGCGCGCCAGGCTGGCCTGCGTTTTAGCTCTCGCCAATGTCGCCTGCGCCTGCTCCAGCTCGGCGCGATAGGTTCTGTCGTCAATGGTGAACAGCACCTCGCCCTTTTTTACTTCCTGGCCATCGGTGTAATTAACTTTATCAATGTAGCCGGAGACGCGCGGGCGTAGCTGAACGCTTTCGACCGCTTCAATCCGGCCGTTAAAACTATCCCACTGGCTAATGGATTTCACCACCACGTTGGCGGCGCTGACGGTGGGAGCTTGCGGCACGGCATTTTTCGCGACGCTGTCATCACACCCGGCGAGCAGCACGGAGAGCAGTATGGCTCCCAGCGCATGCAGATGAAAATTAACCCAAGGTTTTTGCAGGCTCATTATTTTTATTCCGGTAATTGTAGCAGCCGGGCAAGACGCTGCGGAGGACGCCGCGCCACTTCCTTTGTCCGGACTGGCTTAAGGCCATTTGTGTCGTTCATCGCCACAAAACTGTAACAGTTACAAATACACTATCGCGGCGATTGTAGGGAGGCGCTAAATTTAGTGCAAGAATAATTGATACACTTTATGTGCTGTTTCCGCCGCAGGAAAAAGCGCATTTCTGGCAGGGTTTTAAATGCAACAATAAAACTTGCAATTAACGCAAAAGCGGGTCACTTTTAAATGCAACAGACAAAGATGCTTTTTAATAAGCCGCGAGGGGAACCAAGATGAGCACTGACGCATTTATTCACGATTTACTCGACTGGATCGATAACAACCTTGAAAACCGTCTGGACATTAATACCGTTTCCAGACGGGCTGGCTATTCGAAGTGGCACCTCCAGCGGATTTTTAAAGAGCATACCGGCTATCCGATGGCTGAATATATTCGCGCCCGGAAGCTGAAGGAATCTGCCGAGCGTTTAACCCGTAGCGATGAACCCATTCTGAATGTGGCGATTGCGTTTGGCTTTGATTCCCAGCAATCTTTCAACCGCAGCTTCAAACGCCAGTATGGCCAGGCTCCGGGAGTCTGGCGGCGACGCGTCGGATATCATCAAACGAATCACTATGGGGCTTAACCTGGTCGGTAAAACCGGCCAGCCAGTTCTCCTGGCACGATAATCCTTGTGTATAGATTTTTATCTGTTGCATGACCCTGTCGCTCCGTTACCGGCTGCCCCACCGCAATCACAGCGCTCTTTTTCCGGGGGCCTGCGCATATTTTGCATGCCCTGACATGGCTGGTGGACGTCATCGCCGATAAAATGCGTAAGGGAGAAGGCTCGGGAGATTTAACGGATAAAATTTTTTGACGCTGGCAATTACGCCGGAGCTTTACAGCTTCGCCGACTAATGCCGACGACATGCTGCAGGAAGATGAATGCTATCAGTACCGGGCATAGCCCAACGGTGCATGGCATGCGGCAAGGAATACGTAAGAGTGAATGTTCAGGGCGCGCCACCATGACAGGCTGGCAAGGAGCTGAGTGACATATCAGGAATTGCAGAAATGAAAAAGGGCCATGTTAATAATTAACATGGCCCTGAATTGTGGCGGAACGGACGGGACTCGAACCCGCGACCCCCTGCGTGACAGGCAGGTATT
>DALYUA010000357.1:0-3832 GCA_031993245.1 Buttiauxella sp.
ATTATGGGCGGGCGTAAGCGCTAGTTTTTCGCTGGTATGTGACTCCTGATCGCTCTAAAAATTACCCTGTAGGGTAGATAAGCACAGCGCCATCCATCAACTTGCACACTGAAAGCAGGCGGATGACGCAGGCTTATCCGCCCTGCGACTTTATCCCCGCCTTCCCGGAACACAGTTCTTTGAATCCCGTCACAATCAGTCGATCTCCTTTTCCCATTGCGCCAGGATGTAGCTAAATTGTTAACTCATCCGACCACATAACTATTATAAATTCCCAGGAAGAGACTATGAGCTATCCGTCGCTGTTCGCCCCGCTCGATCTTGGCTTTACCACCCTGAAAAATCGCGTGCTGATGGGTTCGATGCATACCGGCCTTGAGGAGCACCCGGATGGCGCACAACGACTGGCGGCGTTTTATGCCGAGCGCGCCCGTCATGGCGTGGCGCTGATTGTTACCGGCGGCATTGCCCCCTCGCCTTCCGGCGTTGGCGTGGAAAGCGGTGCGGTGCTCAACGATGAAAGCCAGCTTCCTCACCATCAGGTTGTCACCGATGCGGTGCATCGTGAGGGCGGCAAAATCGCCCTGCAAATTCTGCACACCGGGCGCTACAGCTATCAGCCAAACCCGGTCGCGCCTTCCGCCATTCAGGCCCCCATCAACCGCTTCAAACCCCATGCGCTGACGCACGACGAGATCCTGGCGCTGATTGAGGATTTCGCCCGCTGCGCAAGCCTTGCGCGGCAGGCCGGGTACGACGGCGTGGAGATCATGGGTTCCGAAGGCTATCTGATTAACCAGTTTTTAGCCGCCCGCACCAACCAGCGCGACGATGAATGGGGCGGCGATTACCCACGCCGTATGCGTTTTGCTATTGAGGTTATGCGCGCCGTGCGGGAAAGAGCCGGGCCAGATTTTATTATTATTTACCGTCTTTCAATGCTCGACCTGGTCGACGGCGGCGGCACCTTTGACGAAGCCGTGCAGCTTGCCAAAGCGGTTGAAGCGGCAGGCGCCACGCTGATTAATACCGGTATCGGCTGGCACGAAGCGCGCATTCCAACCATCGCCACGCCCGTTCCTCGCGGCGCATTTAGCTGGGTGACGCGCAAGCTTAAAGGCCTGGTTTCGATCCCGCTGGTTACCACTAACCGTATCAACGATCCAAAAACCGCCGAGGAGATCCTCGCTAACGGCGATGCGGATATGGTGTCGATGGCCCGCCCGTTCCTGGCCGACGCGGAGCTGGTTTCAAAGGCGCAGCAAGGTCGCGAAGATGAAATCAACACCTGCATCGGCTGCAACCAGGCGTGCCTCGATCAGATTTTTGTGGGCAAGGTCACGTCCTGCCTGGTGAATCCTCGCGCCTGCCACGAAACCAAAATGCCGGTTGTGCCGACGCAAACTGTCAAAAATCTGGCGGTTGTTGGCGCAGGCCCGGCCGGTCTGGCGTTTGCGGTTAATGCAGCGGGGCGCGGGCATAAGGTCACTCTGTTTGATGCGGCGGCGGAAATTGGCGGGCAGTTTAATATCGCCAGACAAATTCCCGGCAAAGAGGAGTTTAATGAAACGCTGCGCTATTACCGCCGTATGCTGCGGCTGACGGGCGTTGAGATCCGCCTGAATCAGTACGTCACCGCGCCGATGCTGCAAGCATTCGATGAAGTGATTCTCGCCTGCGGCATTGAGCCGCGTATGCCGCTTATCGACGGCATTATGCACCCTAAGGTGCTGAACTATGTTGATGTACTGCGCGATAAAGCCCCGGTCGGCGAGCGGGTGGCGATTATCGGCGCGGGCGGGATTGGTTTTGATGCGGCGATGTATCTGAGCCAGCAGGGTGAATCCACCAGCAAAAATATCGCAGAGTTCTGCCTGGAATGGGGGATAGATACCAGCCTGCAACACGCGGGCGGCCTGCGGCCGGAGGGTACGCATCTGGCGAAAAGCCCGCGTCAGATTGTGATGCTGCAGCGTAAAGCCAGTAAGCCAGGCGAAGGGCTGGGCAAAACAACGGGCTGGATACATCGCACCACGCTTCTGGCGCGCGGCGTGAAAATGCTGGCCGGCGTGAGCTATGAACGTATTGATGACGAAGGGCTGCACATCACGGTTGGCGGCGAACCACAAACATTAGCTGTGGATAATGTGATTATCTGCGCCGGACAGGATCCACGCCGTGAGCTGGCGGAGCCGCTGCGTGAACTGGGGAAAACGCTGCATTTGATAGGCGGGGCGGATGTGGCGATGGAGCTGGATGCCCGGCGCGCAATCGCGCAGGGCACCCGTTTAGCGCTGGAAATTTAGCGATGGCGGCCTAACTTCACGGCCTTAAGCACCACAAACTTGGTGTTGGACGCCACGGTTTCGCAGTTGCCGAAAATTTTCTTCAGCTTGCGGAAGTAGTCCAGGTGGCGGTTAGCCACGATGTACAGCGCGCCGTTGTTTACGAGGCAGCGGCGCGCATGGTGGAACATCTCCCACGCAACCTGATCGGTCAGCGCATGCTGCTGGTGGAACGGCGGGTTGCAAAGGATGGTGTCGAAGCGATAAGGCTCCACGCCGGACAGCGCGTTATTAATCATAAACTCGCAGCGGTCCAGATTTTCCGGCATGTTGGTTTCAACGTTCAGGCGGCTGGATGCCACCGCCATTGGCGATTCATCAACAAACACCACTTTCGCCTCCGGGTTCTGCTCCAGCAGGTGCAACCCCACCACGCCGTTACCGCAGCCCAGATCCACAATCTCCCCTTCCAGACCAGTCGGCAGATTCTCGATAAAGAAACGCGCGCCGATGTCCAGGCCCGTGCGGGAGAAAACGTTCGCGTGGTTATGGATGGTCCACGGCGTGCCTGCCAGCTTCCAGCTCAGGGTTTCCGGGGCCTCTTTCAGCTCCGGATTAGTGAAGGTGCCGTTAATCAGGCGCGCTTTTTTCCATGCCAGCGTAGTGGTGGTTGGCCCGAGAATTTTTTCGAACAACTCCAGCGTGGAGTTATGAATGTCACGAGCCTTAGCCCCGGCAATAATACGCGTTTCAGGCGTCACTACCTTACGCAGGGCGCGAAGCTGTTGTTCCAGCAGGGCCAGCGTTTTAGGAATTTTAATCAGCACAAGGCCTGGCGCTTCCGGATATTTCGCCGTGCTGTCCAGAAAGGTCACGCTGGATTCAGGGATATCGTTCAGGCTGAGGTTCTGGCGGGTGGCCAGTTCGCTCAGGTACGAATCGCTGATGCTGTACGGCTTGTGCCCGGCCAGCACGGTGGCCAGCGTGCCGAAGGTATCATTAAAAATCAGGACCGGGCCGCTGATTTCGGTGTCGTCCAGCTGTTGCAGCAGATAGTCATCCGCCGCTTCCCACGCCTGCAGCGGGTTGACGTCGTCCGTTTCCGGGAAACGTTTTAGTGTCAGTGAACGGAAACCGTTGTCTGATTGGCTCATCGGCCCTCCTGGATGGTAAAATTTCAGCGTTATCCCCAAATGGGGGCGTGAGTATACCCTTTTTTCTTCCAGGCTGAGACAAGCATGAGCGAACTGACTTATTTAAACGGCTATCCCGAGCATTTGCTCTCCCAGGTTCGTACGCTGATTGCCGAACAACGCCTTGGCGAAGTGCTGCAAAAACGTTATCCGGATGCCCATAACGTCGCGACGGATAAAGCGCTTTACGCCTACACGCAGGATCTGAAAAGCCAGTATCTGCGCAACGCGCCGCCCATTAACAAAGTAGCTTATGACAGTAAAATTCATGTGCTGAATAACGCGCTGGGGCTGCACACGGCAATTTCCCGCGTGCAGGGCGGCAAGCTTAAGGCGAAAGCAGAGATACGTGTG
>DALYUA010000358.1:0-3829 GCA_031993245.1 Buttiauxella sp.
GATCCTGCGGCTTGCTGAAGACAAGCTTGCTGTCGAGGAAAACTTCGCGCAGCATTATGCCCGATTCTTCGGTGTCCAGACGGGTGCCGATATAGGCAAGTAAGCCGTTTTCTTCTTTAACTTCATCAACTTTGAGTTGCCAGCCTTCATGGCTGGTGACGGTATCGCCCGGATTAAACATCACGCGGGTGACAGGCGAGTCATTTCTGGCATACAGACGATTTTCACCGGTGGCAGGAAAAAGCAGGGTAACCATCCTTGTATCTACTGCGACGACGGTTCCCAGTCCCAGTTCGCTTTCGGTATCGCTGATCCAACGTTGACCAAGTATAAAAGGCATAAGATTTCGGCTCTATTATCAGTTACTAAGATTTGCAGGCAATAGCATAACCACCGCGCGCAAAAGAGGGCGGTAGTTGGGTAGTAGATGTATGGATATTTCAGGAGGGCGCTATGGTACTGGAAGCAAACGCGTTCGTCACTACTCGTCATACTTCAAGTATTCGGCTCGTCCATGAGCCTCTCCCCATAGGGGCCACTGCAAGCAGTGTTCAAATCTGTTCCAGACAGATTTGTCACCCCAGTCACTTACCCAAGTAAGCTCCTGGGGATGATTCCCCTGCGGGCCGCTGCAAGCAGCGTTCAAAACTGCTTGCGCAGATTTTGTCACTCCCTTACCGCCTGGCTGAAACTTGAATTATTTAGAGTATGTCAAAATAGCCCCAGTTGCCCTGTCATCAGTGTAGCAAAGTCATCCTCAAGGAAAGGTAAAATTCCTTCTGCTACCGGCTGGAGCTGCCGGGTGAGGTAGTGATCGTAATCAAGCGGGGATTGCTGGTAATCCACCGGTTCCGGGCCGCTCAGCGTCATTACGTATTTGATTGTTCCGCGATTTTGATACTGGGCTGGCCGCCCCAGGCGCTGATTATGCTCATCGGCCAGGCGAGCGGCCCGCACGT
The DNA here is from genome assembly GCA_031993245.1 of Buttiauxella sp. Taxonomy (GTDB): domain Bacteria; phylum Pseudomonadota; class Gammaproteobacteria; order Enterobacterales; family Enterobacteriaceae; genus Dryocola. Next base: position 960 of record DALYUA010000358.1, read on the forward strand.
GCGGGGGCACATTTTTTTGATATTCGCTGAGCGGGCGACGCAGCCTTTTGCGGTACACCAACTGCTCATCAAGATCGCCTGCCATAAGGCTGGCGATCGTTTCACGAATGTAATCCTGATACGGCTCTTTTCGGAATACCCGCAGGTAAAGCGTTTGCTGGAACTGCTGGGCCAGCGGGGTCCAGTCTGTGCGCACTGTCTCCAGACCTTTAAACACCATGCGCTGCTTCTCGCCTTCCTGAATCATTCCCGCGTAACGCTTTTTACTGCCTTCTACCGTGCCGCGAATGGTGGGCATCAGGAAGCGGCAGAAATGGGATTCGAATTCAATTTCAAGCGCGCTGGTAAGCTGGTGCGTCTCCTGTAAATGCTGTGTCCACCATTCATTCACATAGTTGGCCAGCCGTTTGCCAATGCGTGCGGCATCTTCTTCGGAATGGGATTTTTTCAGCCAGACAAAAGTAGAATCCGTGTCGCCGTAAATCACGTCAAAGCCCTGGGATTCGATCAATTCTTTAGTTTTGCGCATGATCTGGTGCCCACGCATGGTGATCGACGACGCAAGGCGTGGATCAAAGAAGCGGCAGGCGCTGGTTCCCAGCACGCCATAAAAGGCGTTCATAATGATCTTTAACGCCTGGGAGAGCGGCTTATTGCCGTGACGTTTAGCCTCGTCGCGGCCGTGCCAGATTTGGCCGACAATTTCCGGCAGGCAGTGCGTGGTTCTGGAGAAATGGGCGCCAAGAAAACCTTCCACCGCCTGTTCAGGTTCGGGATGCGCCATGCCCTCGATCAGGCCAACCGGATCGATAAGGAAAGTGCGGATGATCGACGGGTACAGGCTCTTGTAATCAAGCACCAGCACCGAATCATAAAGGCCGGGACGTGAGTCCATAACATAGCCGCCGGGGCTTGCCTGCGGAGGGATCGCGCCCATATTAGGGGCGACATAACCGGCACGGTGCATACGCGGAATATAAAGGTGGCTGAAAGCTGCGACAGAGCCGCCGTGCCTGTCCAGCGGCAGGCCGTTAACCGTGGCGCGCTCCAGCAGAAAAGGCATCAGTTCGGTTTTATGAAAAATCCTTGTTACCAGCTCGCAATCTTTAAGGTTGTACTTCGCCAGCGCAGGCTTATCTTCCGCGAAGCGGCGGTTGATTTCGTCCATTCTGTCCCAGGGATTATCTATCGACTTGCCTTCACCGAGCAGCTCCTGTGAAACGGCCTCAAGTGAAAAGGAAGAGAAATTCCAGAAGGCCGATTTCAATCCTTCGATGCCGTCAATGATTGCCCGTCCGGGCAATTGCGCAAAAAATACGCCTTGCTTAAAGCCGTGCTCGCGCCACTCCATTAAACTGTTGCCACGCCCGAGACGCAGCGGCGTCTGATAGCGGTCAGCCAGCTTTTGCAGCATACGCAGATCAAACTGCACCACGTTCCAGCCGATCAGCACATCGGGATCGTGTTGGGCAAACCAGGCGTTGAGTTTTTCAATCAACAGCGGACGGCTGGCAACGTACTCCAGGATAAAATCCACCCCGCTGGCGTCGCCGTTTTCCGGGCCGAGCATATAGACAATTCGCTGTCCGCAGCCTTCAAGCCCGATGCAGTACAGCTCGCCGTGGCGGTTGGTTTCAATATCCAGCGAAACCCATTTTAGCGGAGGACGATACTCGGGGGCTGGCTTAAGGCGCGTTTCGGTTATCTCGCCATTGCGCTCTTCGCCGCTAAACCAGACCGGGGCGGTGATAAAACGCTCCATTAAAAAGCGTTCCGGCGGGCGGATATCGGCTTCATAAACCTTAACGCCGCCGTCGCGCAGCAGTTTTTCCAGGCGCATTAGCTGACGATGCTGACGGCAGTACAGGCCGCAGACGGGCTGGCGGTGGAAATCTTTCAGGGAGAGCGGCGTGAGGCGATACTCGCTTTCACCGGCAAGCAGACGTGCGGCTTCGCTTTGCTGCGACTGAGGTATAAACGCCACGGATTCCTGATACGGCAGGCGCACTTTAACCGGGCCGTCATCCGTTGCCAGCCAGAAGTCCACCTCTGTACCACGCGGAGTATCGCGCCAGTGACGCGTTAACAGAAACCCCTGCCGAGCTTGCGACACGCTGTATACCCGTAAAAGAAAAAGTGGTCTGATTATAGACCACTTCGCCAAAAATTACTGCTTTTATATACAGTGCTTACTGACCGTAATAAGCCTTAGCGCCGTGCTTACGCAGATAATGTTTATCTAACAATGTCTGTTGCATATCAGGCAATTCCGGGGAGAGCTGGCGGCAGAAAATCCCCATGTAGGCTACCTCTTCAAGCACGATTGCATTATGCACGGCATCCAGCGGATCTTTGCCCCAGGCGAACGGGCCGTGCGAATGCACCAGCACGCCGGGCATTTGCAGCGCATCTATTCCACGTTCGGCAAAAGTTTTTACGATCACTTCGCCGGTTTGCCATTCGTAATCGCCATTGATCTCTTCGTCGGTCATTTTCCGCGTGCAAGGAATCGTGCCGTAGAAGTAATCGGCATGAGTGGTGCCGGTGGCCGGAATAGATTGTCCGGCCTGCGCCCAGATAGTGGCATGGCGCGAGTGGGTATGAACGATGCCGCCGATATGCGGGAAATGCTGATACAGCAGGCGATGAGTCGGGGTGTCTGAAGAGGGTTTTTTATTACCTTCAACCACCTCACCCGTTTCCAGGCTCACCACGACCATATCTTCGGCGGTCATGATGCTGTAATCAACGCCCGAGGGCTTGATGATCAGCACGCCGCGTTCGCGATCGACCGCGCTGACGTTGCCCCAGGTCAGCGTCACCAGATTGTGCTGCGGTAAAGCCAGATTGGCTTCCAGCACCTGGCGTTT
>DALYUA010000359.1:0-3818 GCA_031993245.1 Buttiauxella sp.
GACCCGTCTGACCCGGCTTCCCTGTATTGCCATGAATGATGCCCAGGCCGCCGCCTGGGCTGAGTATCACGCGCTGCGAGAGGAAATCAGCGACATGGTTTTTCTGACGGTCTCGACGGGCGTCGGTGGCGGGATTGTCAGCAATGGCAAGCTGCTGGTCGGAACGGGAGGGCTTGCCGGCCATCTCGGCCACACGCTTGCCGATCCAAACGGACCGCGCTGCGGCTGCGGGCGTATCGGCTGTGTGGAAGCTATAGCGTCAGGACGCGGTATTGCGGCAGCGGCAAAGGACGACCTGGCGGGATACGATGCAAAAACGATTTTTGCCCATGCGCAGCAGGGGCATCCGCAGGCGAATGCGTTAAAGCAGCGTTCAGCGCATACGCTTGCCCGCCTGATTGCCGATATCAAAGCTTCGATGGACTGCCAGCTTGTGGTGATTGGCGGCAGCGTCGGGCTCAGCGACGGGTATCTGGATTTGGTGCGTGTGAATCTTAACGAGGAGCCGATGACTTATCGTACCCGGCTGTTAGCTGCTCGCCATCAACATAATGCGGGCCTGCTTGGGGCCGCGCTGTTAGCACAGGAAGCCATGCCATGATTACCGGAGAGAGTCTTTACCCTGAATCCGCAGGGTTACCCGAGGCGCTGATTAACGCCATTCGTCTGGCTCTGGCGCAAAAGCCGGAGCTTAAGGCTCCGGGGAGTTATCCCCTGCAAGGCGAAAAGCTGTTTATGAACGTTATGGAGTTTTCCACGCAAGCGCCGGCGGCGAAAAAAGCGGAGCAGCATCGGGAATATATCGATATTCAGGTGCTGCTGGAGGGAAGAGAGCAGATTTATTATGGGCTTTTTGAGAGCGCGCGTGAATGTGAAGAGCTTCATCTGGATGAGGATTATCAGCTTTGCAACCACATTGATAATGAGCAAATGCTGACGCTTCGTCCCGGCCAGTTTGCGGTGTTTATGCCCCTTGAACCACATAAACCCGGCTGCATTGTTGGCCGGGAGGAAATTATCAAAAAAGTTGTGATCAAGCTGCACCGCAGCGTGCTGGAAGCATAAAAAAAGCCCGGCGGCATTGCTGTCACCGGGCTTTATCACATCTGCGAATTACACTTCGAGGAAGTTCAGGATCCCATCAGCCGCTTTGCGGCCTTCAGCAATCGCCGTCACTACCAGGTCAGAACCACGCACCGCGTCGCCACCGGCAAAGATTTTCGGGTTGCTGGTCTGGAAAGCGTTTTCGCTGCCTTCCGGTGCGAGGATGCGGCCCTGGCTGTCCAGCTCAACGCTGTGTTTTTCCAGCCACTGCATGCTGTGCGGACGGAAACCAAACGCCATCACCACCGCATCGGCAAGCACCACGTGCTCTGAGCCCGCGACGATTTCCGGACGACGACGCCCGTTAGCATCCGGCGCGCCCAGTTCAGTACGGACAAACTTCACACCCGACACTCTGCCGTTAGCATTGATCTCAACGCCCAGCGGCTGCACGTTGAACTGGAATTCCACGCCTTCTTCACGCGCATTTTTCACTTCGCGACGTGAGCCCGGCATGTTCTCTTCATCACGACGATAGGCACAGATAACGTGCGTTGCGCCCTGACGAACAGAGGTACGCACGCAGTCCATCGCGGTATCGCCACCGCCCAGCACGACGACACGTTTACCTGCCATATTCACATACGGCTCTTCAGCAGTTTCGCCAAAGCCCATGATCTGCTTAGTGTTAGCGATAAGGAAAGGCAGGGCGTCGAACACGCCTGGCGCATCTTCATTCTCTAAACCGCCGCGCATAGACTGATAGGTGCCCACGCCGAGGAAAACAGAATCAAAATCGTTAAGCAGATCGTCGATTTGTACATCGCGACCCACTTCGGTATTAAGTTTGAATTCGATGCCCATACCGCTGAAGATCTCGCGGCGCTTGGTCATCACTTCTTTTTCCAGCTTGAACGCCGGGATACCGAAGGTCAGCAGGCCGCCGATTTCCGGATGACGGTCGTAAACCACCGCTTTCACGCCGTTACGCGCCAGCACGTCCGCGCACGCCAGACCCGCAGGGCCGGCACCGATAATCGCCACGCGTTTGCCGGTTTGCTTCACGCCGGTCAGGTCCGGTTTCCAGCCCATCTCAATCGCTTTATCGTTGATATAGCGCTCGATATTGCCGATGGTGACGGCGCCGAATTCATCATTCAGGGTACAGGAGCCTTCGCAAAGGCGGTCCTGCGGGCAAACGCGACCGCACACTTCCGGCAGGCTGTTTGTCTGATGCGACAGTTCAGCCGCTTCAATAATGCGTCCTTCGTTGGCAAGCTTCAGCCAGTTGGGAATGTAGTTATGAACCGGGCATTTCCATTCGCAGTAAGGGTTGCCGCAGGACAGGCAGCGATCTGCCTGCGCTTTGGCCTGGCCTTCTGAGAACGGCTCGTAAATTTCCACAAATTCAATTTTACGGATCTTCAGCGGTTTCTTTGGCGGATCAACGCGCTGCAAGTCGATAAATTGATAAACGTTTTGACTCATCGTGACCTCTTACTGCGCCTGAACCCGCAGCTCAGCTGCAGAACGACTACGGTGACCCAACAATGCTTTGACATCACTGGACTTCGGTTTAACCAGCGTGAATTTCGCGGCAAAGGCTGGCCAGTTTGCCAGGATCTCTTCGCCACGCTGGGAACCCGTGAGCTGCACGTGTTCGGTGATCATACCGCGCAGATGTTCTTCATGGATTGCCAGCTCTTCAACGCTGAGCAGCTCAACCAGCTCGGGGTTAACGCGTTTACGGAAATCGCCGTCTTCGTCCAGCACGTAGGCGAAGCCGCCCGTCATGCCCGCGCCGAAGTTGACGCCGGTTTTACCGATGACGCAGACGATCCCGCCGGTCATGTATTCGCAGCCGTTATCGCCGATGCCTTCCACCACGGTGATAGCACCGGAGTTACGCACCGCGAAACGCTCGCCCGCGCGACCTGCAGCATACAGCTTGCCGCCGGTTGCGCCGTACAGGCAGGTGTTACCGATAATTGTCGCTTCGTGACTGCGGAAAGCGGAACCCACCGGAGGACGCAGGGAAATCAAACCACCCGCCATGCCCTTGCCGACATAGTCGTTGGCATCGCCGGTCAGGTGCAGTTCAACGCCGCCTGCGTTCCATACGCCGAAGCTCTGGCCCGCGGTGCCGCTAAAGTGCGCTTTGATCGGATCCGCGGCCAGGCCCTGATCGCCGTTGTGCTGTGCGATATAACCCGACAGCGTCGCGCCAACTGAACGGTCCGTGTTGCGGATATCAAACCAGAACGTTTTGCTTTGTTTGTCATCCACATACGGCTTCGCCTGAGCCAGTAGCTGTGCGTTCAAATCGCCTTTATCGAACGGCGGATTATGCTCGGTGCAGTAAACCGCTTTGCCCGGCATAGGTTCAGCCGTTTTCAGCAGATTCGACAGATCCAGGTTTTGCTGTTTGGCGGTAAAACCTTCCAGCTCTTTGAGCAGGTCGGTGCGGCCAATCAGATCCACCAGACGTTTCACACCCAGCTGCGCCATCAGTTCACGCGTTTCACGTGCGATGAAGTCGAAGTAGTTGGTCACTCGGAACGGCAAGCCGTGATAATGGTTCTTACGCAGCTTCTCATCCTGGGTTGCAACACCCGTCGCGCAGTTGTTGAGGTGGCAAATACGCAGGTATTTACAGCCCAGCGCAACCATTGGCCCTGTACCGAAGCCGAAGCTTTCCGCACCCAGAATCGCAGCCTTGATGATATCAAGACCCGTTTTCAGGCCGCCATCCACCTGCAGGCGGATGTTGTGAC
>DALYUA010000360.1:0-3764 GCA_031993245.1 Buttiauxella sp.
TGATAAAGCGCCGGCAGATGATTCTCTTTACGGCGGCTGCTGTTGGTGGTCAGCGCGGAAACCGCAGCCGAAACAAACTGATTAAGCAGCGTACGCCCGGTACGCTCTTTGGAATTATCCCGCACCAGCAGAATGACCATCATCGCGAGGAAACAGCCGACGATTTGCCCCAGCGCGCTATCAAGGAAAGTGCTGAAGTGAAAAGTCATCGGATTATCCAGTACGATAACGTTAATCGTTCCGGCCAGCGCCCCCATTGATCCCAGCCGCCGCTTTTGCACCTCTATACCGATAAAGAAGCCCAGTAGCGCAAGGCTGATACACAGTAACAGCATGCTTTGCTGGGTGGCGGGAATAATAACCAGAAAATAGAGCGCCCCGAGCGGCAGCGCGACCAGCATGCCGTAAAGGAAGTCCAGCGACACCATGCGCGGATTGGGCAGCCGCATCGCAAGGGAAGTCACGACGGCAATCATCACCATCGCCCCGCTGCCGGAGGTCCAGCCGGTCCATAGCCAGAACAGGCTGCCAAGCAGGCAAGAAATCGTGGTGCGCCAGAAGTTAATCATCGCATGGTGGCGTTCTGCCGACTGAACCTTGATGACCACTTCGTCCGTCAGAATCTCTTCTTCTACGGCGCTGATACGGGTATTGCTTGTTACTCCGTGTTTTAACAGCAGAAAGCGTGTCGCGGCACCGACCCAGGTACTGATGGTTACAGGCGTGTTTTTCTCGCCGGAGGAGGAGATGATGCGTCTTAACACCTTCATCTGTTTATGGACATCCGCCGCGGTTTCTACCGGCCTTGCAAACAGTATTCTGAATGCTGGCGAGACAAATTCAGGGCGCGTGTCCTGAATCAGAAAGGTTTCACAGGCCTGGGTAATCAGCGTCAGGGAGAGCGTATTTATCGCCTTCAGGCGGCGATTTGCCTGCCCCCAGCGTGCAGATTCGATGTTGAGGTTGCTGCGCATACCCGCAAGGGCGGTAGTGCGCCGCACCATGCCGTTCCAGGCCTTATCGACCTCTTCTTTATCGCCGTGAGCAACGCAAAGCTGCATCAGCCGATAGTGATCCACCAGCAGACTATCGAGCTCACGGTCGATTTCCTGCTTGATAGAGCGCGGCGAGAAGAGCAAATCCGCAAGAATAGCGCAAACGATGCCAATAACGATTTCGCTACAGCGCTCAACGGCAAATTGCGGCGTGGTGACCGGATCTAACTGGATGGTGACGACAATAATCAGCGCCGTGTAGCCCGATAAACCCCAGGCGTAGGAGTTCTCCACTTTAACCAGCGAAGAAATCCAGGTACAAAAGCCGGCCCAGATACAGCACACCAGCAGCATCACAACCGGCGCGCGAATCATCGACGTGATAATGATTAACGCCGCGACACAACCGATAAACGTACCGATGATACGCAGCATACCGCGATAACGAATAGCGCCTGAATAGGGCTCACCGCCCGCCGCAAACGCGGGACCGGCAGCCACAATCGCAGCGGTTAATACGGCCCAGCGCGGCGTTTCGAGCTGAAAGTGAAAGCCCACAAACAGCGCCAGCACGATGGCAAACGCCAGCTTGAACGCAAAGCGCAGATGCAGTCGGGAGATAGAATACATAGCCGCCAGACTTACCCAAACTCACGCAGGCGATGCATGAATTTCATAAATGCGGAATCGTGCTCGGTATCGCGATCTTTCTCACCGGTGACGACGACCGTAGCCGTGGTGCCTGCCGGATACAGGTTGCCCTGTTGCTCATCCAGACGAATACGTACCGGCACGCGCTGTGCGAGGCGAACCCATTCCAGGTTGGAATCCACGGTAGCCATGCCTTTTGCATCGCTGGTGCTGCTGGCGTTAGTAACGCCGGCTGAGATGCTATCTACTGTGCCGCGCAGCACACGGTTGCTGCCCAGCGGCGTTATTTGTACGCGATACCCCGGACGGATCCCTTCAAGCTTGGTCTCTTCCATATAGGCAAGGATGTAGAAAGAATGCTGTTTCACCAGCGCCACCACCGGCGAGCCACGAGTAATAAACTCGCCGCCGTGCACGTTCAGGTTGGTCACCCAGCCATCTGCCGGTGCGCGAACAACGGTACGTTGCAGGTCAAGCTGCGCCAGGTCGCGCGTTGCCTCAGCTTTGGCCAGCTGGTGCAGCACGGTTTGCAGGACGTTGTTCGATTGATCGATCTCTTCACGCGACATCGCCTGAATGCCAAGCTTGTTACGGCGTCCGGCTTCACGGCGTTTTTCACTCGCCAGCGCCTGATAATAGGCAACGTCTGCCTGCGCCTCCTCCAGCGCCTTTTGATAGCGAGGCTGGTCGATTGTAAACAGCACCTGGTCTTTTTTAACTAGCTGGTTGTCATGCACGTTTACGGCAGTAATCAGCCCGGAAACATCAGGGGCGATAGCGACAACGTCGGCAGTAAATCGGGCATCACGCGTCCAGGGTGACTCGGTGTAAAACACCCAGGCGCGGAAGATAGCGATGAAAGCCACCAGCACCAGAATCAGCGTGATGGCGGTACGGGTCATTTTTCTTGTAAGTGTTTTCACATCAACCTCAAACAAACAGCTGCGAGATCAGATAAAACAGGCAGCAGTACAGCGCTGTATTGAATAATGCCGGATGCCAGACAAAATCATAGATACCCGTTGGGGTAAGCAAACGGCGCACCAGCCAGAAAGCCGCCAGTGAAACGATCAGCTCAAAGAATATCGGTGGAAAGGAAAGACCGAATACCACGATAACTGGAAATAAACTCATGTTAACCTTGTTAAGGACAATGCAGGCGACACAGGCCCTGGATGGTTATCCGCGACTAAAGGATTGCCGGGAACGGCAGGCGAGAACGCGGGTTTGGGCTGTGTTAATAATAATATATTAACGTAACTGTTACCCTGTTATCTATAATATGTGATCTAAATCACTTTTAACTCAGAGTGAACAATGGAAAGACTTAAGCGCATGTCGGTTTTTGCCAAAGTAGTCGATCTCGGCTCTTTTACCGCCGCCGCAAGGCAATTGCAGATGAGCGTATCTTCCATCAGCCAGACGGTTTCAAAGCTTGAAGACGAACTGCAGGTAAAGCTGCTAAACCGCAGCACCCGCAGCATTGGCCTCACCGAAGCGGGTAAAATTTACTATCTCGGCTGCCGCAAGATGTTACATGAGGTTCAGGAGGTGCATGAGCAACTCTACGCCTTCAACAACACCCCCATTGGCACGCTGCGAATCGGTAGTTCTTCAACCATGGCACAGAATGTCCTCGCAAATATGACCGCGGATATGCTTAAAGAGTACCCAGGACTCACGGTTAACCTGGTGACCGGTATCCCTGCCCCGGATTTGATTGCGGATGGTCTCGACGTGGTGATTCGCGTGGGAGCGCTCCAGGACTCCAGCCTGTTTTCGAAACGACTCGGGTCGATGCCGATGGTTATCTGCGCCTCGAAAAACTACCTGCAGCAAAATGCCATACCGGAAAAACCGGCCGATCTGGCTAACCATTCGTGGCTGGAATATAGCGTGCGTCCCGACAATGAATTTGAACTCATCGCCCCGGAAGGCATCTCCACACGTATGCTTCCACAAGGCCGTTTTGTGACAAACGATCCGATGACGCTTTCACGCTGGCTGAAAGCCGGAGCCGGGATCGCCTACGTGCCGCTGATGTGGGTGATCGATGAGATCAACAACGGTGAACTGGAGATCCTGTTCCCCCGCTATCAGTCGGATCCGCGTCCGGTA
>DALYUA010000361.1:0-3762 GCA_031993245.1 Buttiauxella sp.
TAGCGCCGCCGATGGCGATCATTTGCACCTGACGATTTCCCATCGCCTTGTGATAACCCGAATCCTGAGAATTGAGCCAGCGCCTTTTGGCGGCGCGGTGCTCAGCCTCGGTTTTGTGCGTTGTTTTCATTGTTGATCCTGTGTTGTTCCTGCTTGCCTGAATGTTACTCTCTGAAATTGCCTGACCTGTAGTTTATTAAATCGCGGGCATGGCAAATTTCGGCGATGAATCCTGGCAGGAAATAAAGAGCAACGCAAAGCCTGCTTTGCGGTCCGTAACAGAATAGGCGAGGTGAAAAAGCTACGTATGAAACGTGAGATACTCTTTGAAAGCGTGTTTGAAAAGTATCAGGTTGAGCCTGATTATCCGTGGCAGAAAAACAGCGATTACGCGGTGTTAAGGCATAAATTCAAAAAGAAATGGTTTGCGCTGGTTTATGCCATACAGGCGGAAAAACTGGGGCTTGAAGGGGAGACGCTGCTTCAGGCGATGAATATCAAAGTTCAGCCAGAACTGCTGGGATCGCTGAGAATGCAGCCTGGAATTCTGCCCGCTTACCATATGAATAAAGAACACTGGGTGACGGTTCTTCTGGATAAAGTGCCGGACGCGGAGATTCTGGATTTGATTGATGAAAGCTACCGGCTTACCCGCTGACCGACGTGCAGTTTGTGTCCCGGAAAACAGACGAAAAAACGGCGGGACGCAGTACGCCACGCCAGACTGCATTGAACCAGAGGCTACGTAGCTGCCGTTGGTGTTGATCCGATCGTCTGAGCGAAACCTGGCTGATTTGTGCCAAGCGCGGTCCTTCGCAATGTTTGCGCCATGCAGCCTGAACGGCTGCTCCGGGGCAATTCTGGTCGTCAACACGTAGAGAGTGTCAGCTTGCGGCTGCACCTGGACGAGCATGGATCGGCACACTTAGTAAAGGTCGTCCCTCGTTTTTCAATACTGTTAACAATGACACTCCCGCCGTGACTTTCTGCAACCCTTTGAACAAAGGTAGGCCAGGTCGCAGGACCGCGTGCCCACCGAATGACCTGTTTACTTACCTGATTGCATCGACATCTGCTGGGCGGTCTTTAAGTGCTGCTCAACGACCGGCGTGTGCGCGTCGGCCAGGGCCTTCACATCCGGATCCTTGATCTTCATGGCGTCACTTTGCAGCTTCGACAGCACCATCTTGTGGTCTTTGGTGCCGGCATTTTCCATATACATCTTGTCAAATGCGCCGCCGCTCTGCTTTTCCAGCTTGTCGGCCATGGCCTTGTGCTTAGCGTCCGGTTCAGTCGGCAGTGTCACGCCCTTTTGCTGGGCGACCGCCTGTACTTTGGTCAAGGCAGCGCCGTGGTCATCGACCATCTGCTGAGCAAATGCTTTGACTTCGCTGCTTTCGGCCTTGTTCAGCGCGATCCTGGCGGCGGCGATTTCATTGATATCGGCCTGTCCCATGTCCTTCAACGCTTTTTCGTCGCCGGCGCTGAGCCTGGCGTTCGATTCTGTCTGGCCTGCGGCGTCATTCTGCGCGGCGCTAGTCGTCTGGGCTTGCACGCCGACAGTGCTGAACATAGCTGCTACTGCTGATACGGCTAGCAGCCCTTTCAAGATTTTACTCTTTTGCATTTTGTTCTCCTGATGGTCATGGGTAAGGTTGGTTTCAGGTAATTAACCGTGCGCAGCCTCGTCTGTAAATTACAACTGCAATGGTCAGTATAGTGGAACGATTCGAGACAGCAGTTTAAGTTATGGTCCTCAACGGAGGACGGCAGGAAATGACGGAAGCAAAGAAGCGGAAATTGCACAGCGCGGAGTTCAAGGCGAAGGTCGGACTGAAGGCATCCCGCTCACGCACGCGCGCAACCGATCCGGTGGATACGAGAAGCCATGAGCGCCGTCGCACGTCTGCTTCCCGCCTGTCGGAAAGTAGGGTTAAGCCTCAGAACCTGGCGGCGCTGGAATGGGCGGGCTGAAGTCCGTCGCCCCACAGCGATCTGTCCTCATCTATGGAGTCTATTGTGAAATTGCTCTTACCACTATCAACAGTAATAGCGGCGAGCTCTGCTGACAATGTTTCAACCAAATAATGTGATTCTGAAGAAAGGGGATCTGATTTCTCTATTTTTATCAAGGCAATGCCCTTAGTGAAAATATCAGTCAGGACAGAAGATGCTGATGATAAATACATCATCTTCGAATGGTGACAGGGAATTGTTATAGCGGCATAGCCGCCTTAACTGAGATGCCATTATGTCCGCTTTTCGCTCTTAGCCGACGCTATACCGCGTAGGGTCTAAGCTGCTGGCTGCTTCGTGTCAGGAGCGGAAGTAACCTGTGTCAAAATGGGTTATTCCATATCGAGCATGTTAGATAACCTAATACCAATGAATTACTCAGCATTAATAATCAATGCACATCTGAGAACGGAAGATCGCTTCGAATTCCTGGTGCTTCCTTCTGGCGCGTTACCGCCTGGCAGAAAGCTATGTGTTTTATTCTCCTCGGAAATTTTCAGTCAGTGCATTATTGGTGTCTCGTTACTATTTTTACTGGTTTACAATTAAATTGCTACTAAACTAATTCAGTTGAGATCGCTGGCAATTAACAATAAATATGAGTTTTATTAACGCTGGTTTGTTTACCTGTGATTTCATACGTTAAGGAATGAAGCTTAGCGTTTAATCATTGATGACCCAACATCTGGAGTTTTCCCAGTATGAAAAGACGAGTTTTGAATTTCTACCGTCACAACTGGTACTTCGTGGGAGGAGTAATTTTTGTCGTCCTCTCGTTTCTTATGGGCTTCTGGGGAAGTTTATTCAGCCCCATTCAGGCGATCTTAATATTCAGCTTCATGGCGATGCTCGCTCACCAGGTTGAGGAGTATGGTTACCCTGGTGGATTTCCAACGGTAACTAACTTAATGGTGATGGGAGAGAAAGATATTCCTGACCGTTATCCTTTAAACGCCAATCAGTGCATGATCAGCAATACACTATTGACCTATCTCTTTTATATCGCGGCCATATCCTTTCCCGGTATCATCTGGCTCGGCCTTGCGCAGGTCGGATTGGGCTTGTTTCAGGTACTCGCACACGGCATTGCAGTCCCTGTACGGATAAAACGTCTGTACAACCCGGGACTTGCTACGACCCTATTCCTGTTCTTGCCCATTGGTATTTATTACATTCGGTACGTAACGACAAACCATCTCGCAAGCACGGGAGATTTCGTGCTCGGCTTCTTCGCCACCTTTGGCGCAGTGGTTGTCCTATTTTTGCTGCCGATTATTCTGCTCAGAAGCAAACAATCGAAATATCCATTTTCAGAAGCCGAAATGAGCCGGTTCGCCGGACAAAGGTCTTGAGATAAATAATGGAATTTACCGGTCAGGCTTTTCAAAACAAAAACATCAGGAAAATGCGAAGCCTCCGGGCAGTTCGGTTCGCGCATTCGTTGGGCAAAAAGCCTGCCGTGAACCCGTGCATAACAGTTGAGGTGCCGGTTGCATGACGACAGGCTTAGTTCACGGCCTTGGGGTGAAGCCTGCGCATCGTAGATGGCAATTCGGGTCATTTCCTCGGGCATGCAGGGATAGAGCGGGTTGGCCAGTAGGCGGCCCCTCAAAGCTCTTAACCTGAGAAAATTTCCTTTTTCCAGGCGGAGTCGACAAGCTTTGTATGCCTTTGTCTATGAGGAGCAGTCCATTATGGCCTGCTCCTGCCAGGGAAATTAAGCATGGCTTGATTGAATAGCGCAGT
>DALYUA010000362.1:0-531 GCA_031993245.1 Buttiauxella sp.
GTGTCTTCTCATCTAAAGATAATGCCTTCGGCTATTTTCTCGCTGGACTGGCTGGCGAAGCTAAACAGTTCGAACCTGGTCCACGACCTGCAGTCGGTTCAAGTAGCAAGTTCTGGCGCTGGGATAAAGAAACCGGTGAGCACATTCCGGTCTGGTCAAAGCGTGGTGCTGTTATTGGACGACAGCGCAGAGTGGCCTGGCGAACCTTTGATGCACAATACTTCGGAGTGGCCCAGCGACGCCCGCGAATTCTCCTTGTCGCAAGCGCTCGAACAGACATCGATCCCGCTCAAATACTATTTGAGTCCGACCGCGTGCGCCGGGTTAATCCCCCGTCAAAGCAGGCGACCGTGCCTGTTTGTCTCACAGCCAGAGGAGCGGGCTCTCTCGATGACCGAGAAACTTACGTTGTTGACGAAGTGGGCCGAATCCGCCACCTGATACCAGTGGAAAACGAGCGTCAGATGGGATTCCCCGACAACCACACCCTTATCTCCTGGCGCGGGAAAGAAGCTTCGGATTGTCCGGACG
>DALYUA010000362.1:541-3749 GCA_031993245.1 Buttiauxella sp.
CCTCGCTACCGTGCGATCGGCAACAGCATGGCTGTACCGGTAATGCGCTGGATAGGTGAGCGTATCGCGGCAGCCGTGAAAGTTACCACGCCAGTCGCGCCATCGCGCACATGGCAACGCCCGTTCCTGAAATGGGCTGGTGGCAAGTATTCGCTGCTTAGCGAGCTGGACAAGCACATCCCTGCCGGCAAGCGTCTGATAGAGCCATTCGTGGGTGGAGGCTCGGTATTCCTCAACTCAGACAAGCATGCAGAATTCCTGCTGGCTGATGTGAACGCTGACCTGATCAATCTTTACCGGATGCTGGCCGCCGCCCCTGATGAAGTTACTGCTGCCGCGAAGCACATGTTTGAGTTGCTGAATACTGCGGATTACTTCGACGATATCAAAGCCGATTTTAACGAGCAGCGTCTTGATGCTGTGGATCGCGCCGCAGCACTGCTGTACCTCAATCGTCATTGCTTCAACGGCCTGATTCGCTACAACCAGCGCCACGAATTCAACGTTGCCTGGGGTAAGTACAAGGCTCCTTATTTTCCGGATAAAGAGATCAAATCGTTCACCGCAATGGCGCATAACTGCGTTTTCCTGAATGCCGGCTTCAGCCGCACCCTGGCGCTGGCCGGTGCCGGTGATGTCGTTTACTGCGATCCACCCTATGAGCCGCTGCCGGGCGCTAACGGTTTCACAGGATACGCTGCTGGTGGCTTCAAATTTG
Organism: Buttiauxella sp.; assembly: GCA_031993245.1. Classification (GTDB taxonomy): domain Bacteria; phylum Pseudomonadota; class Gammaproteobacteria; order Enterobacterales; family Enterobacteriaceae; genus Dryocola. Next base: position 1,260 of record DALYUA010000362.1, read on the forward strand.
CAGATCATGTGGCGCTGGCGGAAGCCTGCGTTGCCGCACACCAGCGTGGAGCTCAGATCGTTATCTCTAACTCAACGGTGCCAAAAATCATCGACCTTTACGAGAAGCATGGGTTCAACCTCAGCTACGTGGCCGCGCGCCGGACGATTTCATGCAACGGCGGCCGGGATGGCGCCAGGGACCTCATCGCAACTCTTCTTCAGGGGGAATAGTGGAAAACATGAAAAATATCACAAAGCGCCAGGAAGAGGTTTTGCAGGTGCTGGTGCAGTTCCAGAACAACAACGGCTACCCGCCAACCTCCCAGGAAATCTCTCATCTGATGGGAATGAGTTCACCGAACGCAGCGGCTGAGCACCTCAAGGCGCTGGAAAGAAAAGGTGTCATTACGATTACCAAACACAAGGCGCGGGGCATTCAGATTATCGGCGGCCAGACCCCAGCCCAGCAGCGAGATGAGGCGATCGCCGCACTTCGTGATCTCTTCGCCTGCAATGTCGGGGCAGCAGAACGCGCAGCGGCGCTGATAAAACGTTATGACAGCGAAGGGGGTGTGGCATGAAGTTAACCCTGCCGTTCCCGCCAAGCGTTAACAGTTATTGGCGCGCCCCAAATAAGGGGCCATTGGCCGGGCGTCACCTGATCAGTGCTAATGGTCGCAAGTTCCGCAGTGAAGCCGCAGCAGCAGTGATTGAGCAGCTACGCCGAATTCCTAAGCCTTTCGTCAGTGAACTATCGGTGCACGTAGTGCTGTTCCCGCCGTCACGACACCGCCGGGATCTGGATAACTACCTTAAAGCGCTATTCGATGCGCTGACGCATTCAAACGTCTGGCAGGATGACAGCCAGATTAAGCATATGGAAGTGAGCTGGGGGCCATTAATCCCGAAGGGCAGGACAGAAATAATTATCAAAGAATTCATGCAAGAGGATGTGAAGTGAAACGAAAACTCTTTGTTGCGTGGATGGATATACAGCGTTATTTTAAAAACGTGCGAGTTCCAGAGCGTGTGCAGCGGGTCTGGATAAATAACATTCTGTGGAGAACATAATGAATCAATTACTGACGATTGATGGCGTTTCTGTACGCCGTGATCTGGATGGTCGCTATTGCCTGAACGATTTGCACCGCGCAGCCGGAGGTGCAGTACAACACCGTCCAAGCGACTGGCTTAAGAACAAACAGAGCCAGGAGCTTATTGAACAATTATCAAGCGAGTGGGGAATTTCCTCTTTGGAAGGAAATCAACCAGTTAGCGTTATCCATGGCGGTAACAGCCAGGGCACGTACGTTATCAAAGAACTCGTTTATGCCTACGCCATGTGGATCAGCGCCGCATTCAGTTTAAAAGTGATCAGAACGTTCGATTCTGTTGTCACCCAGGCAAATCCAGTAACGAACCCCTCAGCCGATAAAATGCAGGCTGGAGTGATCCTTCTGGAATCAGCAGCAAAAATGCTGAACCTTTCCAACTCATCGAAGCTAGGCGCATATCAGAAGCTTCAGAAAGTAGCAGGATTGCCTGATCTGATGCCTGCCTATGCGATCGATGCGCCTGCAGGGGCGATGGATGGCTCCAGCCGTTCTACCCAGTCGCTGAGCACTCTCCTGAAAACCAATAATATCAAAATGACCGCCAACCAGGCCTATCATCAGCTTTCCGACCTCGGCATTGTTGAGCAGAAGACCCGCCCAAGCCGCTCAGGTGTCAACGGGGTGAAAAAGTTCTGGTCCCTGACTGCAAAAGGTTGCATGTACGGAAAGAACATCACCAGCCCGGTAAATCCACGTGAGACGCAGCCGCACTTCTTTGAATCGAAGTCCGCTGAGCTTCTTCGCCTGATGGATACTGATCACTAAGGGGGCCGAGTGAGAGCTTTACTTAAACCGGTGGTTGTTCGTGAGCTGGGCATGGTCATGTTTCGCCCGGGCGCAGAGCTGCTGCCGCTGTTCTGTGATCGTGTTCTTATCGACCGTGCGCCTGAGTACATGACAGAGTTGCCATCCGGCGAGCTGCCGGCGGCGCGGCAAACCCTGACGGACGATGAGGCGCTTATCGGCTTCTTCGACAATGAAAAGGTCATAAGCGCTGCTGGTGGAATCAACACGCTGGAATCCTGGCTGATGCGCCAGCCCTGCGGCTGCCAGTGGCCGCATTCCGATTACCATCACAGCGAGATGAAGACGACCCGGTACCACACCGGGGCGCTGAAGCTTTGCTGGTACTGCGATACCCGCCTGGAAGGTCACTCAACAGAGCAACTGGCGGCAATGGCCCGGGCGAACGTAGCAGCATGGATTATCGATGCGGCGCGAACCTCGTTTGGTTTTGATGAAAGCCATGTGCTGACGCTGCCGGAACTGTGCTGGTGGGCAACGAAGCTAGAAGTTGTAGACGCGCTGCCGGAAGGCATGGCCAGGCGTGCGCTGCGTATGCCGCCGGTAGTGGTGCGCTCTGTAACGCGTGAATGTGACGCCACGCCGGAGTT
>DALYUA010000363.1:0-3746 GCA_031993245.1 Buttiauxella sp.
CGAAAACACAGGCTGCCCAACGCCATCTTAAGCAACTTAATCCTGGTATCGAACTACAGGTAATAAGTGAGCGTTTGCACGGAGAAACGCTTAGTCAGGCGGTCAGCAATGCCAGCCTGGTGCTTGATTGCAGCGACAATATGGCTACACGCCAGGCGATTAACGCCGCCTGCGTTACACATAATAAGCCGCTAATTTCCGCCAGCGCCGTGGGTTTTGGCGGGCAATTAATGGTCTTAACGCCGCCCTGGGAGCACGGCTGCTATCGCTGCGTGTGGCCGGATGAAAACGAGCCGGAGCGGAACTGTCGCACCGCGGGCGTGCTCGGTCCGGTCGTCGGCATGATGGGTACGCTGCAGGCGCTTGAAGCCATCAAAGTGCTAACCGGCATCATTCCGGCGAGTGGTTCATTGCGGCTGTTCGACGCCCGTCAGCATAGCTGGCGCGCCCTGAGCATGCAAAAGTCTGCCCGGTGTCCGGTTTGTGGGGGAACAGATGCGCATCCACTTTAATGATGAGCCAATGCAGTGTGCCGATAGCCTTACGCTGGCAAACCTGCTGGAACACTTACGTTTACTGAAGCCGGGCGTCGCGCTGGCGGTAAACCAGATAATCGTCCCGCGCGAGCTTTGGGAAGCCCAGGAATTGCACGATGGCGACCAGATCCTGCTTTTTCAGGCTATTGCCGGAGGTTGATATGCTGCAGATTGCTGATAAAACATTTTCTTCTCACCTGTTTACCGGTACCGGGAAATTCGCATCTCCGGGAGTGATGGTCGAGGCCATTCGCGCCTCCGGTTCACAGCTGGTAACGATGGCGATGAAACGCGTCGATTTGAGAAATCGTAATGACGCTATTCTCACTCCGCTGCTGGAAGCAGGCGTGCAGCTACTGCCTAATACGTCCGGCGCGAAAACAGCGGATGAAGCCATATTTGCCGCGCAACTGGCCCGCGAGGCGCTTGGGACTCACTGGATAAAGCTGGAAATTCATCCCGATGCTCGCTACCTGATGCCCGATCCCATCGAAACGCTGAAAGCCGCCGAAACGCTTGTCAAACAGGGGTTTGTCGTTCTGCCGTATTGCGGTGCGGATCCGGTTTTGTGCAAGCGGCTGGAGGAAGTGGGCTGCGCCGCCGTGATGCCGCTCGGCGCGCCCATTGGCTCGAATCAGGGCTTACAGACGCGTGCATTGCTCGAAATTATTATTGACCAGGCAAAGGTGCCGGTAGTGGTGGATGCGGGGATCGGCGCGCCGAGTCACGCCGCCAGAGCGCTGGAGATGGGCGCTTCTGCCGTTCTGGTGAATACGGCGATTGCCGTAGCGCAGGATCCGGTGCAGATGGCACGAGCTTTCCGGCTGGCGGTAGAAGCCGGAGTTATTGCTTCACAGGCGGGTCTGGGCGCGTGCCACCAGCGGGCTCAGGCTTCCAGCCCGTTAACGCAGTTTCTTCAGTTCAGCCAGGAGGGCGCGTGATGGCGGCAACTTTCACCGACCGCTGGCGCGAGCTGGACTGGGACGACATCACGCTACGCATCAACAGCAAAACGTCAGCAGACGTTGAGCAGGCGCTAAGTAGCCAGAAAATTACCCGGGACAATCTTATGGCCCTGCTCTCCCCGGCGGCCAGCCAGTATCTCGAACCGCTCGCCCAACGGGCACAGCGTTTAACCCGCCAGCGTTTCGGCAACACCGTCAGTTTTTATGTGCCGCTTTATCTTTCTAATCTCTGCGCCAACGACTGTACCTATTGCGGATTCTCCATGAGCAACAAACTTAAGCGCAAAACGCTCGACGAGCTTGAGATTGCAAGGGAATGCGAGGCGATACGCAAGCTGGGGTTTGAGCATCTGCTGCTGGTTACCGGCGAGCATCAAACCAAAGTGGGCATGGATTATTTCCGCCAGCACCTGCCTGCAATCCGTAGCCACTTCAGCTCGCTGCAAATGGAAGTGCAGCCGCTGGATGAGCATGAATATGCGGAGCTGAAAACGCTGGGGCTGGACGGCGTGATGGTTTACCAGGAAACCTACCATCAGACGGTGTACGCACAGCACCATCTGAAGGGCAACAAGCAGGATTTCTTCTGGCGCCTGGAAACGCCGGATCGGCTGGGGCGCGCAGGGATAGATAAAATCGGGCTCGGTGCGCTAACCGGACTTTCTGATAGCTGGCGTACCGACTGTTTTATGGTGGCGGAACATCTGCTGTGGCTACAGCAACATTACTGGCAAAGCCGTTATTCGATTTCTTTTCCTCGCCTGCGGCCCTGCACCGGCGGTACAGAACCCGCTTCAGTGATGAGCGAAAGCCAGCTGGTGCAGACGATCTGCGCTTTTCGCCTGCTGGCACCCGACGTCGAGCTTTCTCTGTCTACCCGCGAATCACCGTGGTTCCGCGATAGCGTTATCCCGATAGCCATTAATAACGTAAGTGCGTTTTCTAAAACACAGCCGGGAGGCTATGCCGATAACCATCCTGAGCTTGAGCAGTTTGCTCCACACGATGGACGTACGCCGTCAGAAGTCGCCGCGGCGTTGACTCGTTCAGGCTTACAGCCCGTCTGGAAAGACTGGGACCCTTTTCTGGGAAGAACCTCGCAGTAACGGTGTAATTTTGCACAAAAGGGAAAAGAGTATCAGAGGGCTGCCGAAAGCTCTGTAACCCGGCATTGTCGTAACGACCCGCCCGCAATATTGTCACTCCGTCGGACTTTGTTCCCGACCGGGGTGGCAACCTTCTCCTCTCATTGCCGCCCCGCCTTCCGCAAATTCAGCACACAGTTTTTTTGCGGAAAACAAGCGCTGTAACCGGTTTCAGGATTTCGCAGGTTCTTTTGTGATACCTGACACACAATCAAGCTAAAGCGGTTGTTGGACAGGCGCCTCGCGGATAATTATCTCTCTATCCAACGGGCATTGAGAGCATATTATGAAAAATATCGTGTTGTGTTGTGCTGCAGGTATGTCTACCAGCATTCTGGTTCAACGAATGAAGGATGCTGCGCAGAAGAAAGGTATCGAAGTCACTATCAAGGCTGTTCCTGTCGCAGAATTTAAAGACAATATCGATACCGCTGATATTGTGCTTCTCGGTCCTCAGGTTAAATATGAACACGCCAGGCTGCAGGCTATCGCCGAGCCGATGGGCAAAACCGTCGCCGTTATCGATATGATGGATTACGGCATGATGAAAGGCGACGTGGTGCTAGATAAAGCTTTAAAACTGATGGAGTGATGAAGACGTGGAAGATTTAGAATCAATTATCATGGAATTGCTGGTCAACGCCGGTAGCGCACGTAGCCAGGCACTGACGGCGTTGCAGCTCGCGCGCAAAGGGGATTTTGACGCGGCAGAGCAAGCGATGGAAGAGTCCCGGGAATTCGTGAAGCATGCTCACAAAATTCAAACCCAGCTTATCGGTCTGGACGAAGGCTCTGGCAAGCTGCCTGTTAATTTGATCACCGTTCACTCTCAGGATCACCTGATGAATGCCATGGTCATTCAGGATTTAGCGGCAGATATGATCGAACTGTATCGCCGTATCCCGCTTGTGAAATAACAATTTCTTCTATTTCAGGCATAAAAAAACCGCTCTTTCGAGCGGTTTTTGTTTTGGCGTACTCTAACGATTACTCGTTGTCGCTGCCGCCCAGGCCTGCATTCAACAGTTCTGCAAGGCTTGCAGAAGCGTCTTCAGCGGTAACCTGAGGAGCCGCAGGAGCTTCGCCCGCAGCGCGACGGC
>DALYUA010000364.1:0-3746 GCA_031993245.1 Buttiauxella sp.
AGCAGGGAGCGCGAGCGTGAGTTAATTAATAATCTCCTGCACCGCCAGGTGGATGGTTTGATCTATATCAGCGTCGATCGTCACCCCTGGCTTGAGTTGATACAGGAAAACGGTACACCGTGCGTCATGCTCGACAGAGTCGATCCTGAGCTTAACGTTTGTGCCATTCAGGTCAACGAGCAGCAGGCAGCTTACCAGGCCACTCACCATCTCATTGAACATGGCTATCGCGAGATAGCCATTATCTGTGGGCCGCTGGAAATGCTCAATACAAGGGATCGTATTAGCGGCTGGCAACTGGCGCTTGAGGAGGCAGGGCTTAACGTTAATCCGCAATGGATTTTTTCTACGGATTATACCCGCGGCGGCGGTTATGAAGCCACTCAGCGCATGCTCAGTGGAAGTACCCTGCCACGGGCGCTGTTCGCCACTAATGAGCAACAGGCATTCGGCTGTTTACGGGCGATGGCCGAGCAAGGATTAAAGGTACCAGACGATCTGGCGCTGGTATGCTTTAACGGTACTATTGAATCCGCTTTTAACGTGCCTTCTCTGACCACAGTACGACAACCGATCGCGCTGATGGCCAGAGAGGCGATTAACATGCTGAGAACATGGGATGGAAAACCTCATAGCCATGAATTCTCTTTTGATTTGCAGATTGGTGAGTCCTGTGGCTGTCGATCGTTAAAACAGACAGCCACCTCAGAGATATAAAGAAGATGAAGCGCTTAATTATTGATTGCGATCCCGGTAATGGCGTCGCTGGTGCAAACGTAGACGATGGGCTGGCATTAGCGCTGGCGCTGGCAGCGCCAGAAATTTCACTGGAACTGATTACGACGGTTTCAGGTAATACACCCAGTGAAACTGGTTACGCTGTAGTACGCGATCTGCTCTCCCGCTTCGGTGCTAACGTTGAGGTAGCGCGGGGGGCGTCACGTGCGCTGGTTGAGCCTGCCGCACCCTGGCGGGAAAGTCTGGATCACAGCGTCGACAGGCATGGCCTGCGCCATTTGTGGAAAGGGGTTACGGCTCCCGATTTTCCAGCCAGTACGCCTCCGCTAGCCGCAAACCGGATAGGCGAAATAATCTGCGCCAACCCGGGAGAAATCACTCTGGTGGCAATCGGCCCGCTAACCAACGTGGCGTTGGCTTTACAGCTCTATCCGCAGTTAGCGCATGCGGTAAAAGAGATTGTCATTATGGGCGGCGTGTTCCACGTTGATGGCTACCTTAAAGACACCAATTTTGGTTTCGATCCTGAAGCCGCTCATGCCGTGCTGACCAGTAACGCTAATATCGTGCTGGTACCTATGGATGCAACCACTCAAACCCAAATGACCCATCAGGATCTTGATATTCTGGAAAGCTGTAATAACAGGCTGAGCCGCTATCTGGTCGATACGATGCGGCCATGGATGGACTATTCGATGCAAACCCGTGGTCTGCCTGGCTGCTGGATCCATGATGTCGTGACCATCGCCCTGCTGCTTGAGCCGAAGCTGGTTACCTGGGCTGAAGATTACGTTGATGTCTCGCTCAGCGGTTTAACTCGTGGCATGACCTGCCGCTACGGCCCAGAGCACCTGAAACTGGCCGTTAACGTTGCTACCCCACGGGGAAAACCCGTCAATATTGTGCAGTCCGTTAATAATAAAGGCCTGCTCACCATTATTGACAATTATATTCGCTGTTTTGATTGCCCATAAGCGGGTTAAGAACGGTCACCGATCTTATCATTCTTTCGACCGGAACAGATCAAACGCTAATGCTGCATGAGGGAAATATAGATGGAGGATCTATTTTCATTATCGGGCGGGCCTTACCCATTGCTAATAACTACGCTGGCAAAGATTCTTACTGCTTTTGCTTTAGGCGGCATCATTGGCTTAGAGCGTGAATCAAAAGGTAAGCCTGTAGGATTTAAAACATGTGTGATTATATCCGTAGCCAGCTGCATATTAACCATGGTTTCAATTCAATCAGCAGAATATTATACTGAAATATCAGAAAATATACGCAGCGACCCAATGCGGCTGGCCGCACAAATTATTAGCGGCGTAGGGTTTTTAGGTGCTGGTGTTATTCTACATGGCCGCGATGATGTAATTTCTGGATTAACCACTGCGGCAATAGTCTGGGCCTCCGCAGGCATAGGTATCGCCTGCGGCGCCAGCTTTTATCTGCATGCATTACTGGCAACTGCGTTGTTGTTGCTGGCAATCAAAATCAGTCCTTTTATTCTCTACCTGCAATCACACAGCCAGCATTGTGGAAAAGTGAAAGCACGTTTAATCCTTTCTGATGCGGAAGGTTTAATATCGCTGATGGCACAGCTTCGTCAGCAAAAAAATCATATCGACGCAATAACCATCCGCGATATTAAGAAAAATAAAATTGAAGTAAATATGAAGCTGATAATAAAGAAGAAAACCACCTTACCGGAGCTTTATAGTACGTTGCGCGCTATTGATTATGTCTGCTCCGTGGCGCTTGAACATTAATTCGCAATGGGCGAGTGAATATAACTCGCCCACTTACTCAAAGCACCTTGCTCAAAAACTCTTTGGTACGCGGGTTAGTCGGCGCGGTAAATAACTGCGAAGGCGGCCCCTGCTCCTGAATCACGCCCTGGTCGATAAACACCACCCGGTCTGCCACTTCACGGGCAAAGCCCATTTCGTGGGTGACAATCACCATCGTCATGCCTTCCAGCGCAAGCTGTTTCATCACCGCCAGCACTTCACCCACCAGCTCCGGATCCAGCGCGGAGGTTGGCTCATCAAAGAGGATGATGGAGGGCTCCATCGCCAGCGCTCGCGCGATTGCCACGCGCTGCTGCTGCCCGCCGGAAAGGCTTGCCGGCCAGGCGTTGGTTTTGTCTGTCAGCCCAACTTTGTGCAGCAGCTTTTCCGCACGCGCTACCGCATCGGCTTTTGATAGCCCTTTGAGCGACATCGGCGCCATAATTAAGTTTTCAAGCACCGTCATATGCGGGAACAGGTTGAAGCGCTGGAACACCATGCCCACGCCTTCGCGCAGCGTATTCAGCCTGGTTTTGGGATCGTGGACCGCAAAACCATTCACCACCACTTCGCCGCCATCCGGTTTTTCCAGCGCGTTCAGGCAGCGCAGAAAGGTACTTTTCCCCGAGCCGGATGGCCCAATAACACATACCACTTCCTGCGGCGCGATGTCGCAGGAGATGCCGCGCAGCACCTGAGTTTTGCCAAAATTTTTCTGTAAATTCTTAACGTGAATCACTTTTGCCAAACCTCTTTTCCATGTGTTGCACCAGCAGCGAGAGCAGGAACGTCAGCACCCAGTAAACCAGCGAGATAGTCAGGTAGGGTTCCCAGTAGGTGGCGTAAGCGCCGGAAACGGTACGCGCGGCATAAGCCAGATCGGCCAGGCCAATCGCCGAAGCCAGCGAGGAATCTTTCACAATCGCGATGGCGTTATTGCCCAGCGGCGGCAGGATACGGCGGAACGCCTGCGGCAAAATCACTTTGCGCATCGTTTTGCCCCAGCCCATGCCCAGCGCGCGCGAGGCCTCCATCTGACCTTTGTCGATAGACTGAATACCCGCCCGGAAAATCTCGGAAACGTAAGCCCCGGCGTTAAGCGTGATAGCAACGACACACGAGAGAAACGCGCCGTATTCGGAACGCAGTTCGCGGGCAAAATCCATCGACATCAGGCCGCTGGTGACCAGGATGCCGTCACGCGGGTTGATGAACAGC
>DALYUA010000365.1:0-3730 GCA_031993245.1 Buttiauxella sp.
GCCTCTCTGCTGATAAAGCAGGGGTTTGAAAAGCAGTTTGAAGAGATCGGCGCGATTGATGAAAAACATGCGCTCTCCCGTTTTGCTGATATCTGCCGGGAACAGCGAATAGATAATCATAACTTCCTGGCAGGCGCTATAGCTATGCCCCTTATTGGCGTACTTACGGCAGCGGCTGTTTTCCTTTTACGGAAAAAGTAGCCGGAATATAAATACCGTTCTTAAGAATACGGTTTGCTATCGAGCGTGCTGCGGCCATGACCCGTCATAGCTCCCGAAGCTGTAATACTGGTGAATAATAACTTTGTCTGAATGCTAAGCACCCTGTAACAGAAATCGTTTAAGTTCCGCGGCAAGCTCTTCAGGGGCTTCTTCGGCCATATGGTGACCGCTGTTGATTGATTTACCCTGCAGGTCAGGCGCCCAGCTTTTCCAGATACCCAGTATGTCGCCGTATATGTCTTCCAGATCGTCATATTTTGACCATAAACACAGCGCCGGGCATGCAATGGTTCGTCCTTGCTGACGATCATCGAGTTCGTGCTGTTTATCTATAGCCAGACCCGCGCGGTAGTCTTCAAGCATCCCGTGCACGGTTGCCGGATCGTGTATGGCTCGCCTGTATTCCTGATATTCCTCATCTCCCATTGCTTCCGGCTGGCCGCCATACCATTTATCCGGATCGGCCAGAATGGCCTGCTCTGGCTTCTCTGGTTGCGCAAAGAAAAACCAGTGATACCACTGACGGGCAAACTTCTCATTACACCGGTTAAGCGCTTCAAGTATGGGGATTGAATCCAGCACGGCAAGGCGCGTGATGCTGCCCGGGTAATCCAGCGCAGCCCTGTAGGCCGTGTAACTTCCTCTGTCATGCCCCACCAGCGCAAATTGCTCAAAGCCGAGATGGCCCATCAGCTCAATACAATCTTTTGCCTTAGCTCTTTTAGAGGAACCGGCGTGATCGGGCAGATCAGCAGGTTTGGATGAGCGGCCGAAACCACGTAAGTCAGGGCAAACGACAGTAAATGATTTAGCAAGCTCGGGGGCTACTTTTGACCAGGTTGTATGAGTACGTGGGTGACCATGCAGTAGCAATACCGGCGGGCCGTTCCCCCCATAACGTACATTGAGAACAGCTTCAGAAAGGGTAACTTCTGTGTGCGTAAACCCCTCAAACATACGCTTTTCTCCCGGCGGCATACTGCACAGATTATAGACAAAATCTGCCAGCAGGTTTTTATGCAAAAGCCTGCGTGCAATACGAACGCACCCGCACTATTCAGTCAATTTATTTGATGTACTCTGTTAAATAAACGACATTTATTCTCATCTGGTAATGCGTAAAGTAGGGATAACCCAAAGCAGGAACCGGTTTGCTTTATTTTGAACTAAGCTCCACCTGCTGATTATTTCCCTGCCATCAGGATTAACCTGCCATGAAAAAGATTGGATTTTTGTCATTTGGTCACTGGACGCCGTCGTCGCAGTCCGGAACCCGTTCGGCCGCTGACGCGCTGCTGCAATCCATCGATCTGGCCGTTGCCGCCGAAGAGCTGGGCGCGGACGGTGCTTATTTCAGAGTGCATCACTTTGCCCGCCAGCTCAGCTCACCGTTCCCCCTGCTGGCAGCAATAGGCACGAAAACCAGCAGCATTGAAATCGGGACCGGCGTTATCGATATGCGCTATGAAAATCCGATGTATATGGCGGAGGATGCGGGTGCGGCGGATTTGATCTCCGGGGGACGTTTACAAATCGGTATCAGCCGTGGCTCCCCGGAGCAGGTAATTGATGGCTGGCGCTATTTTGGCTACGTCCCTCTGGAAGGGGAAAACGAGTCTGATATGGCGCGTCGCCACACCGAGGTGCTGTTAGAGGCGCTACGTGGAGAAGGCTTTGCACAACCCAATCCACAACCGATGTTCCCCAACCCGCCGGGCCTGTTGCGCCTTGAGCCTCACTCCGCAGGTTTACGCGATCGTATCTGGTGGGGCGCCGGTTCGAATGCGACAGCGGTGTGGGCCGCAAAACTGGGAATGAACCTGCAAAGCTCCACGCTGAAAGACGATGAAACAGGCGAACCTTTCCATATTCAGCAGGCAAAACAGATCCGTGCGTATCGAGAGGCTTGGGCGGATGCGGGGCATACACGTACACCACGTGTCTCGGTCAGCCGCAGCATTTTTGCTCTGATGGACGATCGCGACCGGATGTATTTTGGTTCAGGCCGTGACGACAGCGATAAAGTCGGTTTCCTCGATGAGAAAACCCGCGCGATTTTCGGACGCAGCTATGCCGCAGAGCCTGACAAGCTGATCGAACAGCTAAAACAGGACGAAGCGATCGCCGAAGCGGATACTTTATTACTGACCGTGCCGAATCAGCTGGGCGTGGATTACAACGCGCATGTTATCGAGTCCATTCTGAAACATGTTGCTCCGGCAATGGGCTGGCGCGACGAATAATTACCGATGCTTGTGCTTTCAGAACGGGCTGGCATTACTGGCTTTGATTAACTCTTCGCTGATGGGATGAACAAAATGCAGCTCACTGGCGTGCAGCATCAGCCGCGGCGTCCGTTCTGTACCTGGCAGCAGGCGTCCGCCATACAGGTCGCAGCCCAAAATAGGGTGACCTAACTGCTGGCAGTGAATGCGGAGTTGATGGGTGCGCCCGGTTTCCGGGGATAGCTGAACCCGCGTCAACGGCAGCAACGTCCCGTCTTCCTGTTCGTGATAAAAGCGCTCAACGACCCGATAGCGGGAGCGAGCTGGCTTACCGTGGATTGCGCAAATCAACATCAGCGGGAACAGCGCCGGGTCTTTGGCAATCGCTGCGTCTATGACTCCTTCATCGTCGTTCAGATGTCCGCAGAGCAGGGCGCTGTACACTTTGGTCACCGTGCGCTGGCTGAACTGCTGGCAAAGTGCGGCATTGATGGCCTTATTGCGGGCAATTACCATCAGCCCGGAAGTGCCGAAATCCAGGCGGTGGACCAGGGTGCAGCCGGGAAATATCTCTACCAGCCGATGATGTACCGAATCCAGATTCTGCGGGTTTTTCCCCGAGAGGCTGAGCAGCCCGGCGGGCTTATTGATAAGCACCAGATGATCGTCCTGATAAAGAGTCTCTATCCTGTCATGACACGGCGGGGCAATAAAGGTATCGATAATCGTAGACATCAGGCTGCCCGGATGAAGAGTGGGAGCGGATGATAACGAATTTCAAGCCGGCTGACGAATCTGGCTGTTCGCCTGATAAAATCGCTTAACTAAGACAGGCAATATACTTTTCACCTGAGCGCCGCACGATCTCATCGGCATTTTCCACGATCTCCTTTCCTTCAAAAGCGCCGTAGAGTCTCGAAAATTTCACGGTGTTCAGGCGGCGCGTAATGTCGCTGACCGTGCCTGCCGACAGCGGCAGCATATTGGGATAGCTCCACATGAAGGATACGGCATCCGCGCCCGGAGTGACCTGAAGGATATCTCCGGATAGCAGCACCCCTTCGTCCTGTGCCCAGTGAAGCACGCTGCCGCCGGCGAAGTGCCCACCAAGACGTATGATGCTGACGTTGCTTGTCAACTCAAAGGTGTCGCCTTCCCAGAGGGTAATCCAGGGACTGTCGCGCATGATCCACTGGCGATCGCTGGCATGAAGGTAAACCGGGGCGTTAAATTCGGCTGCCCAGTCCTGCATGGTGGTGTAGTAATGAGGATGCGATATGGCG
>DALYUA010000366.1:0-3712 GCA_031993245.1 Buttiauxella sp.
CCGGCACGTCTCGATGATCCGACGCTGCACGCCACCATTACCCAAATGGCCGATGAAACCGGGGCCGAAACTTTTGCCCTGCAAACGGAAATCGCCATCACCCGCGCCGATAACCGTGCCGCGCTGGGGGCATTCAGCGCGCCGACGCTCATCATGAACGGTGACTGTGACGAAATCTGTACCCCACAACACCATTTCGCTGCGGCAGAAGCTGCGCCGCACGCACGCTGGATAACCCTGCCCGGCTGCGGCCATTTTCTGCCGCTGGAAGCACCGCATTCCGTGGCCTGCGCCCTGCGTAACTGGATAAAGGAGACACTACTATGAGAAACAACGCGTTAAAGGCGGCTTTCTGCCAGCGGCAGCCGATTATCAACGGCTGGCTTGCCATCCCATCAGGCTACAGCGCCGAGATTGCCGGGCATCAGGGCTATGATTCGGTCACCGTTGATATGCAGCACGGCATGATCGATTTTGCCAGCGCGCTGGCGATGCTGCAGGCCATTTCCGCCACGCCGGCCACCCCGCTTGCGCGCGTAAACAACAACGATCCTGCGCAGATTATGCGCCTGCTGGACGCAGGTGCGTGGGGAATCATCTGCCCGATGGTTTCAACGCCGGAACAGGCAAAGCAGTTCGTTGCCGCCTGCCGCTATCCGCCGCTGGGCAACCGCTCCTTCGGCCCGGCAAGGGCGCTGCTGTATGGCGGCAAAGATTATCCTCAGTACGCAAATGACGAGATCCTTACGCTTGCCATGATTGAAACCCGCGAAGGGTTAAAAAATCTGGACGCTATTCTGGCAACCGAAGGACTGGACGGCGTATTCATCGGCCCGAACGATCTCTCATTAACCCTGACGGGCAGCGCCTCTGCGGAATCGCAGCATCCTGAGATGCTCGCCGCCGTGGAACTGGTGGTGTCCCGCAGCCGTGAACACAACAAGATCGCCGGGATTTTCTGCACCTCCGGCCAGGCGGCGGCCGACCGCCTGGCGCAGGGCTTCCACTTTGTTACCCCCGCCAACGACGTTATGCAACTTGGCCGCGCCGCCCGGGAAGCTATCGCTCTGGCGCGCGGTGAAACCCCGCCTGCCAGCGGCACTTCTGGCTATTAAAGGAGAATCAACATGCAATATGTAACGCTGACACAAGAAGAAGCGCGCCGCCGCCTGGTGCTGCCAGAAGACCGGGTATCATGCAGCGTGGCGTTTATCGACTGTAAGCTGCCGGGCTCTCACCTCAAGCAAAACTATTCGTTTATTGGCCCCGGCGTCACCCAGTCGGCATCACAGGTGGTGAATATTCCCGAAGCCCATGGATTTAATATTGGCGCAGCCGCGATGCCCAAAGGCGTGACCAACAACCAGCATCTGCACTTCACCGCCGAGGTTTTTCTTATCCATGAGGGAAGCTGGCGTTTTCGCTGGGGGGCGAACGGCGAGCATGAAACGGAGCTCAGCGCACCGGCAATTTTGTCGATTCCAACCTGGATTTTCCGCGGCTTTACCAATGTCAGCCCGCAGGATACCAACGGTATGGTGTTTACCGTGCTGGGCGGCGATAACACCGGCGGCATTATCTGGCATCCGTCAATTCTTGATGCCGCCCGTGAATATGGCCTGTATCTGAGTCGCGACAATATGCTTATTGATGTGGAAGCGGGTGACGCCGTACCTGACGAGAGCGAACTGCTGCAACCGCTGGCCCCTGAATATATCGCCGCCCTGCGCGATTACTCCGTAGAGGAAATGCAGCGGCGGGCGGTGACGGGCGAACAGCGGAAGTGGTCAGATCAGGCGCTGCTGGACGCTATTCTACCCGGCCACGGTGCGGAGCTGGCTCCGGTTATCGGCTTTGGTATTTCGCAGGATCGCAACAGCGCCCCGCCAATCGTTAACCCGCATGGCTTTTCCGTAGAGTGGCTGCGTATTCAGGACCAACACGATGTCGGGCTGCACCGTTGCCCGGATGTTCAGGTGCTGATGGTATTTAAAGGCTCGCTGGAGGTGACCTATAACCGGCAGGAAGAAGAAGTGACAATTCTTGCCGTGGAGGGATCGGTTGTTTCCGTGCCGGGCGGTTGCTGGCGGCGCTATCGGGCCGTTGAAGGCGAAATGGAGGCTACCCTGACGACCCGTGGCGATGGGCGTAAAGCGCTCTACTGGGATCGGGATATTATCGAGCAGGCTCAAAAGCATGACCGCTGTCTCGATCCTGATGGCTACGTCGCGATTGCCAGTATTTTACCTGCCACGGCGCGCCGTGCTGGCGAAAAAATCGCCTGCGCGAAATAAAGGCGTTTATTTATCGCAGAGGAACCTGCCGGTGCCAGCAGGTTCCTGATGCTTCTGCCTGGCCGTTTACGCCTGTACACTTTCTGCCGACAAAGCGCCGTTAAGTAGGGATAAATCTATGTACTGCGCGAGCTCGCGCTGCTCCGCGCGGGGCAAATAGGGCAGCTCGCCTACTAACGGCCCGGGCAGTTTTTTACGCAGCACATCAATAATCTCAGCGTAATGGGCGAGGCCCGGATTTATGCGGTTCGCCACCCATCCCACCAGCGGCAGTCCGTCATTAGCGATAGCCTGCGCGGTCAGCAGCGCGTGATTGATACAGCCTTCCTGAATACCCACCACCATCAGTACCGGCAGTTGTTCCTGCACCACCCATTCGGACAGCGGACGGAGGTCGTTCATCAGGCTGCGCCAGCCGCCGGTTCCCTCAATGACAACGTGATCGGTCCGGGCTGCCAGGGATGACAGACCATCGGACAGCAAGCCGTAGTTGATTGGGCAACTGTGATTTACGCTGCTCTCATCTTCACTCAGGGCGATGGGATTAATGGCTGCGTAAGGCAGCGCCAGCGACGAAACGCTTTGCAGAACCAGCGCGTCTTTATTACGCAAACCGTCCGGCGTCTCTTTGCTTCCTTTGGCGACCGGCTTATAGCCGACAACGCATTTACCGCTGGCGGCCAGCGCCTGCAGCAAGGCACGGGATACCACTGTCTTGCCGACTGACGTATCGGTACCTGTGATAAAGAAACGCTTAAGCATGCTAACTCCCGGGGTAATACGCAAAAATACTTAAAAATTTGAATAATTCAGTCCCGGAAGTCTAAAAGAAGAGTGGATTAACCAGATTGAGATAGCGCAATTTTTAGTGGATCAATGAAAATGATTATCCTTGCAGCAGGCGAATCAGTAACGAACCGTTATACATTGCGTCTTTCACCAGCGCCGCTCCCGCCATCGTCCCACGGTGGTTGTACTGGGTGCTTTCCACAACCATATGCTGGCTGTATGCGGGTAGAGCCTGCTGACGGATGCAGCTTGTAATGGCCGGATGAAGAATATCCGCTGCGCGATTGAGCGGTGAACCTATCAGGATCTTTTGTGGATTAAACAAGTTCACCATGATGGCGAGAATGCGCCCTACGTTCACGCCAACGCCAAGGATAATATCTTTGGCAAGCAGATCGCCCTGCAGGGCGGCATCGCAAAGCGACTCTACCGTCAGGGGTTGTTCATGCAGCATCGATCCCATGGACTGGTTCATACGCAGCTGGGCAAGCTCCAGCACGCTTTCTATACTGGCGATAGTTTCCAGGCAGCCATGATTCCCGCAGTAACAACGCTTGCCGTAAGGATCAACCTGGGTATGGCCAATCTCAACCAGGCTGCTGCTGCCCGCATGTAACAGGCGACCATCG
>DALYUA010000367.1:0-3704 GCA_031993245.1 Buttiauxella sp.
GCAGTTGACTTTTAATCAATTGGTCGCAGGTTCGAATCCTGCACGACCCACCAATGTAGAAAGGCGCCCTAAAGGCGCCTTTTTGCTATGTCCGATTCGGGCTGGATTTGAACCTGCCGCAGGTTCGAGTCAAGACAGCATCGCCTGCGACGACCCGTAAGGGTGAGGTCAGTGGCCGAATAATCCTGCACGACCCACCAAATTCAGAGAAAAGCGCCTAACGGGCGCTTTTGTCGTTTCTGAAGCGCAATATCAAATCGGACAGATTTGACAAAATTGTCAGGAACAATTTTGAACAACGCTTTAGCGCTGGCCCGAAGGGTGAGTCTCAGGACGAGACGAGTAACCTGCCGCAGGTTCGAGTGAAGCGAAAGCGAAACAGCGTTGCTTTAGCAACGGCCCGCAGGGCGAGCGAAGCGAGTCATCCTGCACGACCCACCCATATTGCAGAAAGAAGACCTGAGGGCGCCTCTTTGCTATATGTGATTCTCTTCTCTAACTTTTATCCTGAACGTGCCGATAACCTCTTATCCATACTCATCAAGGCGTTATCATGACCTCCATTAACAGCACAGCGTTGCAGGGCGGCGCGCTTACAACTACCGCCACAGGCAATAATTCCAGCAGTTCGGATAACAGTACGGCATCGCAAATCAACCTTATCCTGCAACAGATAACCAGGTTGACCGGACAGCTCAAAGAACTCGCCAGTAGCGGTGGCTCAGCCGAGGAAAAGCAAAAGCAGCAGGAACTCATCCAGGCGCAAATCACTATGCTACAGGCACAAATGGCCCAGCTACAGCATAAGCAGGCCGAAGAAGCACAGCAAAAGCAGGAACAAAACCAGATAAAAGCTGAAGGTGTAAATTACCCTTCAGAGAGTAATCAGATTGATATTCTTATTTAACGGTCATGCGTGAACCGGCAGACAGAACGTTGCCCGGCTTTTCTTCTTTCGTGACCGGCATGGAGAAAGCGGCAATGTGCCGCCACGGTTAAATGTCAGGCTCTCTTGAGGGGCTTTACCAGCCCCTCCAACCCTTCGGTTTTAATTAGTAAAGTGAGCTTCATTAGCTCGCCAAGATGGCCTTTCGGAAACTCATCTTTGCGTGCAAACCACAGAAAATACTCTTCCGGCACGTCAATAAGCACGCGGCCTTTATATTTGCCAAAAGGCATTTCCGTATTGGCTATCTCGATAAGCTGCTTTTTATCCACCTTACTCACCCAGTAAGCGAATCATTTCCGCTTCATCGATGACCTCAATCCCCAGCTCCTGCGCTTTAGCAAGCTTGGAGCCCGCAGCTTCACCGGCAATGACCAGGTCCGTTTTTTTCGACACGCTGCCCGCGACTTTAGCACCTAACGCCACCAGCCGTGCTTTGGCATCGTCTCGCGATAAAATGCTAAGCGAACCGGTCAACACGACGGTTTTACCCGCAAAGGGACTGTCGATCTCTTCGGCTTTGATCATCACGGGAGCAGGCCAGTGAACGCCCACTTCCTCGGTAAGCTGGCGGATAACTTCGCGGTTGCTCTCTTCTTCAAAGAAGTTAAAAACGTGCGTCGCTACGACAATGCCTACGTCCGGCACTTTTTGCAGCTCTTCGACGGAAGCAGCAGACAAAGCGTCCAGCGTGCCGAAATAGGCGGCTAAGCCAGCAGCGGTCGCCTCCCCTACTTCGCGGATCCCTAATGCATACAGGAAGCGTGCAAAGGTGGTTTCTTTAGACTTCGCAAGCGCGTCAACAACGTTTTGCGCTGACTTCGGCCCCATACGATCCAGGCCGGTAAGTTTACCTGCAGTCAGCCGGAACAGGTCAGCCGGGGTATGGACATATTCCTTCTCGACCAGCTGATCGATAATCTTATCGCCCATGCCGTCCACATCCAGCGCGCGACGAGAGACAAAGTGCTTCAAGGATTCTTTACGCTGGGCGCCGCAAATCAGGCCGCCGGTGCAACGTGCCACCGCTTCCCCCTCCACACGCTCAACGTCCGACCCACAAACCGGACAGTGTATCGGGAAAATAACCTCTTTCGATTCGGCTGGCCGTTCAGACTCCACTACGCTGACAACTTGCGGGATCACATCTCCCGCCCGGCGGATCACCACTCGGTCGCCGATTCTCAGGCCTAAACGCTCAATTTCATCGGCGTTATGCAAGGTGGCGTTGCTGACAAGAACACCCGCCACCTGCACGGGTTCAAGACGCGCCACCGGCGTAATTGCGCCGGTACGCCCCACCTGAAACTCAACGTCGCGCACAAAGGTCATTTGCTCCTGAGCCGGGAATTTAAATGCCACGGCCCAGCGTGGGGCACGAGCCACAAACCCCAGCGTTTCCTGTAAGGCAAGGGAGTCCACCTTGATAACAACGCCGTCGATATCAAACCCAAGCGCGGGGCGGTCGGCTTCAACCTGATGATAAAACGCCAGTACTTCCTCCGGCGTATTGCACAGGCGAATACGGTCGCTTACCGGCAAACCCCAGGATTTAAACAGTTGCAGACGTGCCATATGGCTGGCTGGCAGCTCACCGCCCTCCAGCAGGCCGACGCCGTAGCAGAAGAAGGTCAGAGGGCGTTTTGCCGTAATACGCGGGTCAAGCTGACGCAGCGATCCTGCAGCTGCGTTACGCGGGTTGGCGAAGATTTTACCGCCCGTGCGACGAGCTTCTTCGTTAATTTTCTCAAAGCCCGCCTGCGGCAGAAACACTTCTCCACGTATTTCAACGCGACGCGGAATATTCTCTCCGTGCAGCTTCAGCGGAATGGCACGAATGGTACGCACGTTAGCCGAAATATTTTCACCCGTGGTGCCGTCACCGCGCGTTGCGGCGCGAGTCAGCACGCCATCTTCATACAGCAGGCTTACGGCAAGGCCATCGAGTTTCAGTTCGCAGCAAAAAGTCAGAGCATCGGTATTTTTCAGTCTGTCCTGCACGCGTTTATTGAAAGCAAGGTAGCTCGCTTCATCAAAAACGTTGTCCAGCGAAAGCATTGGCACTTCATGACGTACCTGAGTGAACGCGCTCAGCGGAGCCGCGCCTACGCGCTGCGTCGGAGAATCTGGCGTGATTAATTCAGGATGAGCTTCTTCTAAAGCGCGCAGTTCACGCATCAGGCGATCGTATTCTGCATCCGGAATTTCTGGGTTATCAAGGACATGATAGAGATATTCATGATGGCGAAGCGTGGTTCGCAATTCAGTGAGTTGTTGTTCGATTGATTCCATATCGCACCATCAATAGAAAAAACCCCCGGCATGCGGGGGTTTGGGGGAAGAGTATCCGGCAGGTTATCAGGCGTTTGCCTCGACGACCTCGCGGATTCGATCCTGATACTCGCGCATCTTTTGCGGCGTCATCATGCGGCGCTGGTCATCAAGCACCACGCCACCAACTTCATCAGCAATATGCTGAGCGGATTGTAGCATCAGCTTGAAGTTTTGATGCGGATCGCCATAAGAAGGCACCTGCATAAAGATCGTCACGCCGGGTGTTGCAAAGTTTCCCATGGTTTCCGGGTCGAACGAACCAGGTTTAACCATGTTTGCCAGGCTAAAGAGCACCGGGCCGCTGCCGTCAGGGCTGAGATGGCGGTGGAAAATGTTCATCTCGCCAAAGATAAAACCAGCCTGTTGAATACTGTTAAGCAGCACATCGCCGTTAATCATGCTGCCGGCATGGGCGGAAACGTTC
>DALYUA010000368.1:0-2065 GCA_031993245.1 Buttiauxella sp.
TTGGAGGGAGAGATCAGAGTGATGGAACGCTGCTCAGCATCCGCGCTCAGGGTGGCGAAAGGAATATGTTTAACGCCCGGCTCCAGCAGCAGATCGCAGTGAATCTCATCGGAACAGACAATCAAATCATGCTGCTGCGCAAACGCCAACTGCTGCTCAAGCTCTTCACGACGGTAGACCGTGCCGCCGGGGTTTTGCGGATTACACAGCATCAGCAATTTTTCCTGACCGCTGAGCGATGAGGCAAGCGATGGTAAGTCCATTATCCAGCGGTTTTTTTCAAGCGTGAGCGGGGCGTTAAGCTGTGGACGCCGAGCGGAAGCCGAGGATTTTTTAAATTGCGGATAGACAGGCGTTGGCGCGATGGTCGCCTCAGTGGCGTCGGTAAAGGCCCGGACGCTGAGGTTCAACCCTGCAACAATACCCGGAAGAATAACGATCCACTCAGGTTTTATCTGCCACTGATAGCGGCTGGCCATGCGTTCGACCACTACGTCGATGAGTTCATGGGGTCTGTCACCATAGCCAAAAACGCCGTGCTCCACGCGTCTGTGAAGGGCATCCAGAATGCACGATGGCGAGCGAAAATCCATGTCAGCAACCCACATCGGTAGCATGTCGTTACCATATTTATTCCACTTCGAGCTGTCGCTGTGACGTCGGTCGATCCCTTCGTCAAAATTGAATGCCATGATAAATTACCCCGTTGAGAACGTCGTTTCAGATTATCATTCTGACCCCGTGATACAAGCGAAAAACAGAGCATTTTTAAGGAATAATCAATGACTAAGCTGGAAATATGTTGTTATGGCATCGATTGTGCCCTGACGGCTGAACAGGCCGGAGCGGACCGCATTGAGCTATGCTCGGCGCCTAAAGAGGGGGGATTAACGCCTTCAGCGGGCGTACTGCGAAAAGTGAAGCAGTTAATTTCGATTCCCGTACACCCGATTATTCGTCCACGCGGCGGCGATTTTTGCTATAGCGAACGTGAGTTCGCCACCATGCTTGAAGATATTGCCTTTGTGCGCGAGCTGGGTTATCCCGGTCTGGTTATCGGGATGCTGGATGAAGAGGGGCATATTGATATTTCGCGTATGCAACAGGTGATGGACGCCAGCCGCGGCATGGCGGTTACCTTCCATCGCGCTTTCGATATGTGCCATAACCCCGTTCTGGCTCTGGAGCAGTTAACCGATTTGGGCGTTGCGCGTATTCTCACTTCCGGCCAGCAGCAGAATGCTGAATCAGGACTTTCGCTCCTTAGGGAACTAAAACAACATTCCCGTGCTCCAATCATTATGGCGGGTGCTGGGGTGCGCCTGAGCAACCTGCAGAAGTTTGTCGAACAAGGGATTGACGAAGTGCACAGCTCTGCAGGGCAGACCGCCGCCTCTGTGATGCGCTACCGTAAAGCGGGCGTCTCAATGAGTGCAGATGCTGAAGCCGATGAGTTTAACCGCTACTGCGTTGACGGCGACGTGGTGGCAACGATGAAAGCCTTGCTGGCTACCGCGCAAACGGCAGCCTGAGCGCAAAAAAGTTTTTAACCGCGCATCATGTCGCCCAATGTGATGTTTGCTTGTACCAGGCCCCGGCGCTTTGCTGGGGCTTTTTTTATGGTTCGATTTAAGGCTTACGCGCCACCAGTACGGCACGCAGCGGGGCAGGGTAACCTTCGATAGTTTTCGTGCTGTCGTTCGGGTCGAGGAAATCGGCCAGCGATTCGGTCGTAAGCCAGGCGGTGCGACGCTGCTCTTCACTTGTGGTGTAGCAGTGGTCGACAATACGTACATCCACAAAGCCACATTTCTCAAGCCAGTTTTTCAACGCCAGCGCGGACGGAATGTAATACACATTGCGCATCTGCGCGTAACGTTCGCCCGGAACCAGAACGGTATTTTCGTCGCCTTCGACAACCAGCGTTTCCAGCACCAGTTCGCCTTCTTTCGCTAACTGATTTTTCAACTGATAAAGATGGTCCAGCGGCGAGCGGCGATGGTAAAGCACGCCCATCGAGAAGACGGTATCAAAGTTATTCAGCTCCGGCAGCTGCTCAATACCC
>DALYUA010000368.1:2075-3703 GCA_031993245.1 Buttiauxella sp.
AATGGCAGCACATGGGCGCGCTGGTCGTTACCCAGCAGTTTACGCACGGCTTCAAACTGGCAGACGAAAAGCTGCATCGGATCGATGCCCACCGCCAGATGCGCGCCTGCGCCAATCATGCGCCACAGGTGATAGCCGCTGCCGCAACCCACGTCCAGAATGGTGCGCCCGGCAAGCGAAGAGATATGCGGCAGCACGCGATCCCATTTCAGATCGGAGCGCCATTCGGTATCGATATCCACCCCGTAAAGCGAGTACGGGCCTTTGCGCCACGGCATCAGATTACGCAGCAGTTTTTCAATGCCCAGACGCTGTCCTTCGCTCAGTGCGGCCTGGGATTCGGCGGTAACGCTGTGCAGCAGATCAAGACGATGTGGCGTCAGCGCCGGGAGGTACTCAACCGAGTTGTGCCAGTGTTTGAACTGCCCGTGCAGGTTTTCACGCTGCCATGTGGCAATTTGCGCAGGCAGCGTTTCCAGCCACGGAGCAAGCGGGCTTTTGGCGATAAGCTGATAAAAATTACCAAAGTCGATCATGCAGGCGTTCCTGATTTCAGTGCGACTAACGAGCCAAAGTTAAAGCACTGGAACCACAGTTCTGCATGGTCAAAACCGGCTTGTTTCAGACGTTTTTTATGGGTTTCAACGGAGTCGGTGAGCATGACGTTTTCCAGCATGCTGCGCTTCTGGCTGATTTCCAGCTCGCTGTAGCCGTTGGCGCGTTTAAAATCGTGATGCATATTGAACAACAGCTCGCCAACTTCGCCGTCCTCAAAACTGAATTTCTCTGACAGCACCAGCGCGCCGCCCGGGTTTAGCCCCTGATAGATTTTTTCAAGCAGCAGCGCCCGGTCTTGCGGTTCGAGGAATTGCAGCGTGAAGTTCAGCACCACCATCGAAGCGTTTTCGATGACGATATCGCGAATATCGCCTTCAATAACCTCGACCGGCGTCTGCGCTTTAAACGCGTTGATATGGCGACGGCAACGTTCAACCATCGCCGGCGAGTTATCGACAGCGATGATTTTACAGCCTTCATGTTGGATGTTACGGCGTACCGAAAGCGTTGCCGCACCCAGCGAGCAGCCCAGATCGTAAACCTGGCTATCCGGCATCACAAAGCGCTCCGCCAGCATGCCAATCATCGAAATGATGTTGGAATAACCCGGCACCGAGCGCTGGATCATATCGGGGAACACCTCAGCCAAGCGTTCATCAAAGGTCCAGTCGCCCAGTTTGTCGATGGGGGCGGAAAACAGCATATCGCGGTCAGACATAACGTTAAATCCGTTCAAACCAGAAAATAATAAGAAAAATCAAATGATTGATTTTAGACAGATAGCCACAACGAAGGAAAAACCACGTTTTTTCCTTCGTTGTCTGCATTTCAGGGGGCGTATTTTGCGTTAATGCAGCGAGAAAACCAACTCCCACGGCATATACCACAGATTAGCCAGCACCATCAGCAACAATGAGCACCAGGTGGCGCTCATGCCGGAGCGACGCCAGCGGATCAATCGGTGATGGAAACCGTAGTAATGCATCAGGCGGCCGGCAATCAGCAAAATGCCGCAGACATGCACCATCCAGGTTTCAGCGCCGTTCATTTCCATCAGTAATAACAGCAGC
>DALYUA010000369.1:0-3673 GCA_031993245.1 Buttiauxella sp.
ACCAGCGGACGACGCTCTTTCAGCACCACGTCTGCGGCTCGGGTCAGCAATCCGTCTGTATAACTGTGAACAATACCTGAGAGAGTTTTGATTGAGCAGGGTAATACGACCATACCATGCGTCTTAAACGAACCTGACGAGACGTTTGCGGCGATATCGCGGGCATCGTGCACCACATTGGCCAGAGCCTGTACGTCGCGCAGGGATAAATCGGTTTCAAGGGCGAGGGTCTGACGGGCAGCGTTGCTCATGATGAGATGGGTTTCCACCTCCGGCACCTGTTGTAGCGCCTTAAGCAGTCGCACACCATAAATTGCGCCGCTGGCACCTGAAATTCCAACAATTAACCGTTTCATAGAAGCTTGCCCGAAGAGTTTATCTGGGCTGACTTTGCCGCAAGATGGGGATGGATGCAAGAATCGCCCCCGGTTAAGGGGGCGACGAGGCTATGAACCCTCGTTGTGCATCTCTAAGTTTTCCACTTCATTCTGACGCAGCAGCGCTTTGGAATCGTCGTTACGCAGGGACTCAAGGTATTCGAGATATTTGTGGTCTACGTCTTTGGTAACGTAAACGCCGTTGAACACCGAGCATTCAAACTGCGTGATATCCGGGTTCTCGACGCGCACCGCTTCGATCAGATCGTCCAGATCCTGGAAAATCAACCCGTCCGCGCCAATGATCTGGCGGATCTCATCCACTTCGCGACCGTGAGCAATCAGCTCGTTGGCGCTTGGCATATCAATGCCGTAGACGTTCGGGAAGCGAATTTCCGGTGCGGCAGAAGCCAGGTAAACCTTTTTCGCCCCTGCTTCACGCGCCATCTCGATAATCTGCTCGGAGGTGGTGCCGCGTACGATGGAGTCGTCCACCAGCAGCACGTTCTTACCACGGAACTCAGCGCGATTGGCGTTGAGTTTACGGCGCACGGATTTACGACGCAGATGCTGGCCTGGCATGATAAAGGTGCGGCCAACGTAGCGGTTTTTCACGAAGCCCTGACGGTATGGCTTATCAAGGATACGTGCGATTTCCAGCGCGATATCGCAGGAGGTTTCCGGAATAGGAATGACGACGTCGATATCCAGATCTTCCCACTCGCGAGCGATTTTTTCACCGAGCTTTTTGCCCATTTCTACGCGCGCGCTGTAAACGGAGATTTTATCGATGAATGAATCCGGACGCGCAAAATAGACGTACTCGAACAGACAAGGGTTGCTGGTCGGGTTGTCTGCGCACTGGCGGGTAAAGAGCTGCCCGGCCTCTGTGATGTACACCGCTTCACCCGGCGCGATGTCACGCAGGAATTCGAAGCCGAGGGTATCCAGGGCCACGCTCTCGGATGCCACCATATATTCGGTGCGCCCGTCGCCCAGATCGCGTTTGCCCATCACCAGCGGACGAATACCGTTTGGATCGCGGAAAGCGACCATGCCGTGCCCGATAATCATCGCCACGCAGGCGTAAGCGCCGCGAATCTGGCGGTTAGTGGCGGCGATGGCGGCAAAAATGTTGTCTGCTTCCAGCGGATAATTGCGGAAGTTATCCAGCTCGCTGGCAAAAATGTTGAGCAGAATTTCAGAATCGGAAGTGGTGTTAATGTGACGGCGTTTCTCTTCAAACAGCTTTTTGCGCAGTTCGTGGGCGTTGGTCAGGTTGCCGTTATGCGCAAGCGTAATACCGTATGGGGAGTTAACGTAGAAAGGCTGGGCTTCTGATGCGCTGGAGCTGCCGGCGGTTGGGTAACGAACGTGGCCGATACCCATATTACCCTGCATACGCTGCATGTGGCGGGCTTCAAACACATCGCTCACCAGGCCATTTGCTTTACGAAGACGGAAGCAATTTAAAGCATCAATGGTGACGATGCCTGCGGCATCCTGCCCACGGTGCTGGAGCACCGTTAACGCGTCATAGATAGACTGGTTGACCGGCATAAAACCGGCGATACCGACAATACCGCACATGTTGTCTTTTCCTCACTAAGCCACAACCCCCGCCTTATGGCCGGGGCAAGAAACTTGACGAGCTTTGTAGATAGTCAAAGAACCATCTGATGATGAAACTGAATTGCGGGATAAGCTGCGACTTTTGCCAGTCGTCACTTTTCGAAAAGCCGGTGAATGTATCAAGAAAGAACAGAATGGCGGCGACGATCAGCGCACCGCGTAGTGCTCCGAAACAGATCCCCAACACCCTGTCTGTACCCGACAGGCCGGTTTTCTCTACCAGCGCGCCAATCACATAGTTGACTATCGCGCCGACGATAAGTGTCGCGATAAACAGTATCGCGATAGCAATCCCATTACGTACCAGTTCGTCTTCAAAGCCTGTGAACCAGACCGCCAGGTAAGTGTAGTAATGACTGGCGACAAAAAAAGCGCATCCCCAGGTCACCAGCGATAAAGCTTCGCGGACAAAACCACGAATCACACTAACCAGAGCCGAAAAGCCGATAACAGCAATAATGGCGTAATCTATCCAGACCATGACCAAATCTCGCGATAAATCGCCCTGACGTCCAGTTCGGGGCGCATTCTAACAGAAAAAGAAAACGTTTGCGTAGGGATTTCCTTCCCGCGCGTAAATAAATAATGGCGCTGAATTAATAGTCAACGCCATTAAAAACTTGCCCTTTTGAGCCGGGTATTTTACCTAACGGACGGTGTAATTCATGACTACGCCATTAAGCCCGGAAAGCGAACTCAGCTCCCCTAAAGAGGATTTCAGTTTGTCTTTTGAGGCGTCCGGCCCGACCAGAATACGGGTAACTTTCCCCTGAACCGGCGTGGACGGGGAAGTGTAAACGCGGAACCCGGCGCCACGCAGTTTAGCAACAATTTCATTCACTTTGTCGGCGTTTTTTAACGCCCCCAGTTGAACGACATAGGCTTTCCCGGTTGGCGCAGACTGCTCTTCCTGTTTAACAGGTTTATCCGTTTGCGGCGATTGCTCGCTGCGATCGGCCGAAGGCTTAGCCTGCGGCTTTTCAACCGGCTTAGGTTTCGGCTTCTCGGCAACAGGTTTTGGCTGAGGCGGTTTTTCACGCGTGACCGGGACTTCGTCGATATCCACGCCATTCTCTCCCGGAAGCGTTGCCGTGTCTAAACCTGGCGCAAACGCGTTACCGGCCTGAACCTCTGCCGCCGCCCCTTCCGGGGGCTGAGAAGGCAACGCCTGCGTTGCCGCAGGCAGCATGTCAGGTTCATCCGTATCGCCAGGCTTTGGCACCAGAGGAATCGCCGCAAATTCATCCTGATAATGTTTTTTCTGGCCATCAAGCAGGCCGGGCAGCACGATGACGCCCAGCGCGACCAGAATAATGGTTCCGACTAATCGGTTTTGAAACTTACTCGCCACCTGCTCTCCCCGCGTCCAGCGCTTCCATTACGTGGGCCACCGTGTGGAACGAGCCACACACCAGCACGGTATCATTCTCCGTGGCGGCCGCCATTGCCGCATGCCAGGCCTGAGCCACGCTGTCATAGACCTCAGCGGATCCCAGGTGTTCCACCAGCTGCTGCGCTGTGGCACCGCGTGGCCCTTCCAGTGGAGCACAATACCAGCTATCGACCTGAGGCGCCAAACAGGCCAGCGTGCCCGCAATATCTTTATCGTGCAGCATACCTATTACCGCCAGCACGCGTCCTTTTTTTGGCAACCGGGCAAGCCG
>DALYUA010000370.1:0-3664 GCA_031993245.1 Buttiauxella sp.
CCTTATTCATCCGTTCCTGATGCGTAATGGTGACGATCGCCCGCTGCAAAGACCGACCACGCCGCTGCCGTCTTTGGATCTGCTGACTTCGCCGCCGGCTGAAGTTGAACCGGTTGATACCTTTGCCCTGCAGCAGATGGCGCGCCTGGTCGAGGCTCGTCTGGCGGATTACCGCATTAAAGCGGACGTGGTGGATTACTCGCCAGGCCCGGTTATCACGCGCTTCGAACTTGATTTAGCGCCCGGCGTAAAAGCCGCACGCATCTCTAACCTGTCGCGTGACCTGGCCCGCTCTCTCTCCACGGTGGCGGTTCGTGTTGTTGAAGTTATTCCCGGCAAGCCTTATGTCGGCCTTGAATTACCGAATAAAAAGCGTCAGACCGTCTATCTGCGTGAAGTGCTGGACTGCGCGAAGTTCCGCGAAAGCGCTTCTCCGCTGACCGTTGTGCTTGGTAAAGATATTGGCGGCGAGTCGGTAGTCGCCGACCTGGCGAAGATGCCGCACCTGCTGGTTGCGGGTACCACGGGTTCGGGTAAATCCGTGGGCGTGAATGCCATGATCCTCAGCATTCTCTACAAAGCGACGCCGGAAGAAGTGAAGTTCATCATGATCGACCCGAAAATGCTCGAGCTGTCGGTCTATGAAGGTATTCCACATCTGTTGACCGAAGTAGTCACCGATATGAAAGACGCTGCCAACGCGCTGCGCTGGAGCGTTAACGAGATGGAACGCCGCTACAAGCTGATGTCGGCGCTCGGCGTGCGTAATCTTGCCGGTTATAACGAGCGCGTGCTGGAAGCGGAGCGTATGGGCCGTCCGATTCCGGATCCGTTCTGGAAGCCTGGCGACAGCATGGACGCCACGCATCCGATGCTGGAAAAGCTGCCGTACATCGTGGTGCTGGTGGATGAATTTGCTGACCTGATGATGACGGTGGGCAAAAAAGTTGAAGAGCTTATTGCTCGCCTGGCGCAGAAAGCGCGTGCGGCGGGTATCCACTTGGTTCTCGCCACTCAGCGTCCATCCGTTGACGTCATTACCGGTCTTATCAAAGCGAATATCCCGACGCGTATTGCCTTTACCGTGTCGAGCAAAATTGACTCGCGGACTATCCTTGATCAGGGCGGTGCGGAATCGCTGCTGGGCATGGGTGATATGCTTTATTCAGGGCCGAACTCTACCACGCCGGTTCGTGTGCACGGTGCGTTTGTGCGCGATCAGGAAGTTCACGCGGTAGTTCAGGACTGGAAGGCGCGTGGTCGTCCACAGTATATCTCCGGCATTACTTCCGATGCCCAGGGCGAAGGGGGCGCAGGCGGTGGCATGGATGGCGATGAAGAGCTGGATCCGCTGTTCGATCAGGCCGTCGCGTTTGTCGTTGAAAAACGTAAGGCGTCGATTTCCGGCGTTCAGCGTCAGTTCCGCATTGGCTACAACCGCGCAGCGCGAATCGTTGAGCAGATGGAAGCGCAGGGTATCGTTAGCCCGCAGGGGCATAACGGCAACCGTGAAGTTTTGGCACCGCCGCCATTTGAGTAAGCTTTCATGCAAAGCGTCGCAGCTGCGGCTCTTTGCAAAGAAGGGTAAATTACCGGAAAATCAGCTTTTTCTTCTGTTGTTCCGCTTTAGCTCTGCACTAAATTGAGCAACAGAAGTTCCATCGCGCCGTCGCGCAATGGCGAATGCATTCAGAGGGAAAATAATGAAAAAGATCGTACTTGCCTGTGCTTTGTTGACTACATTTTCCGCCACCAGCGTTTGGGCTGATGCCGCAGGCGACCTGAAAAGCCGCCTGGATAAAGTCAGCAGCTTCCATGCAAGCTTCACGCAAAAAGTGACGGATAGCAGCGGCGCTGCGGTTCAGGAAGGCCAGGGGGATTTGTGGGTAAAACGTCCTAATCTTTTCAACTGGCATATGACCCAGCCGGATGAAAGCATTCTGGTTTCTGACGGTAAGACTTTATGGTTCTACAATCCATTTGTTGAGCAGGTGAGTGCGACCTGGCTGAAAGATGCTACCAGCAACACGCCGTTTATGCTGATCGCGCGTAACCAGACCAGCGACTGGCAACAGTACAACATCAAACAAACCGGCGACGATTTTGTGCTGACGCCAAAAACCAGCGCGGGTAACCTCAAACAGTTCACCATCAACGTAGGGCGCGACGGGACTATCCACCAGTTTAGCGCGGTAGAGCAGGACGATCAGCGCAGCAGTTACGCTTTGAAAACCCAGCAGAATGGTTCGGTGGATATGAATAAGTTTACATTCACCCCGCCTCAGGGCGTGACGGTGGATGACCAACGTAAATAGAGGCGTGAGTGGGCAATCTGTCGCTCGATTTTTCTGACAATACGTTTCAACCTCTGGCCGCTCGTATGCGGCCAGAAAACTTAACGCAGTACATTGGTCAGCAGCATCTTTTAGCCGCCGGCAAGCCTTTGCCGAGGGCAATCGAAGCGGGCCATCTGCACTCGATGATTCTATGGGGACCTCCGGGGACCGGTAAAACTACGCTTGCAGAAGTGATTGCTCATTACGCTAATGCCGATGTCGAGCGTATTTCTGCGGTGACTTCTGGTGTAAAAGAGATCCGTGAAGCCATCGAACGCGCACGCCAGAATCGCAACGCCGGGCGCCGCACCATTCTGTTTGTCGACGAAGTCCATCGTTTCAACAAGAGCCAGCAGGATGCTTTCCTGCCGCATATTGAAGACGGCACCATTACTTTTATCGGTGCGACCACCGAAAACCCCTCGTTTGAACTGAACTCCGCGCTACTGTCGCGTGCTCGTGTTTATTTGCTGAAATCCCTTACCGTCGAAGATATCGAAAAGGTGCTGGAACAAGCGATGAACGATAGTGAGCGAGGCTACGGCAAACAGACCGATCTGGTGCTGCCGATGGAGACTCGCCGGGCAATTGCGGAGCTGGTCAACGGAGACGCGCGTCGCGCTCTGAACACGCTCGAAATGATGGCCGATATGGCCGAGAGCGATGCAAAAGGCAAACGCGTTCTGCACACGGCTTTACTTACGGAAATTGCGGGTGAACGCAGCGCGCGCTTTGATAACAAAGGCGACCGTTTTTACGATCTCATTTCCGCCCTGCACAAATCCGTGCGCGGCTCCTCGCCGGATGCAGCGCTGTACTGGTATGCCCGCATTATCACCGCAGGCGGCGATCCGCTTTATGTAGCGCGCCGCCTGTTGGCCATTGCCTCAGAAGATGTTGGCAATGCCGATCCGCGCGGAATGCAGGTCGCTATCTCCGCATGGGACTGTTTTACCCGCGTTGGCCCGGCAGAAGGAGAGCGTGCCATCGCGCAGGCAATCGTCTATCTTGCCTGTGCGCCAAAAAGCAACGCCGTCTATACCGCGTTTAAAGCCGCAATGGCGGATGCCCGCGAGCGTCCGGATTACGATGTGCCGGTTCATCTGCGCAATGCGCCAACCAAACTGATGAAGGAAATGGGTTACGGGCAGGAGTATCGCTATGCACATGACGAGCCCAATGCTTACGCCGCCGGTGAAGTTTATTTCCCTGAGGATTTGGCACAAACACGCTATTATCGGCCGACAAACAGAGGTCTTGAAGGCAAGATCGGCGAAAAGCTCGCCTGGCTTGCTGAACAGGATCAAAATAGCCCGACAAAACGCTAC
>DALYUA010000371.1:0-2309 GCA_031993245.1 Buttiauxella sp.
CGTAACCGCGCAAAGTGACAACTTAACCGAACGATCTGAAAAGTTACAGCTTTGTTATTAAAAATTAGTGATTATCGCCCGCAGCGAATCGCCTCTTATCAAAACGCGAT
This sequence comes from Buttiauxella sp., assembly GCA_031993245.1. Classification (GTDB taxonomy): domain Bacteria; phylum Pseudomonadota; class Gammaproteobacteria; order Enterobacterales; family Enterobacteriaceae; genus Dryocola. The sequence goes on from DALYUA010000371.1 coordinate 111, forward strand.
TCCTTGAGCGCTTCTTTGACTCGCTTCAAGTTATCCCTGAATTTCGCGCCGCGACGCAAAGTAAAACCCGTTGCCAGCACGTCAATGACGGTTAACTGCGCCAGGCGTGACACCATAGGCATATAAATGTCGGTGTCTTCAGGTACATCAAGCAGCAAAGAAAGGGTCGCTTCATGCGCAAGGGGCGATCCTTCGGAGGTAATTGCCAGCACGATGGCGTCATTTTCACGCGCCAGCTGCGCCAGCTCAACAAGGTTTTTGGTGCGACCGGTATGTGAGATAAGCACCACCACGTCTTCTTCGCTGCAGTTCATACAGCTCATGCGCTGCATGACGACGTCGTCCGAATAGAAAACCGGCACGTTAAAGCGAAAAAATTTATTCATGGCGTCGTGGGCGACAGCGGCAGAAGAGCCCAGCCCAAAAAAGGCGATTTTTTTCGCCTGGGTCAGGAGATCCACCGCCCGATTTACCGCGGCCATATCAAGAGATTGCCGCACCTGGTCAAGACTTGCCATGGCAGATTCGAAGATTTTACCGGTATAGGATTCAACGCTGTCATCCTCATCAACATTCCGGTTTACATAAGGCGTACCATTCGCCAGACTTTGCGCTAAATGTAATTTAAAATCGGGGAAGCCTTTGGTTTCCAGGCGGCGACAGAAACGGTTTACCGTAGGTTCGCTAACCTCTGCGTTGCGGGCAAGGGTAGCGATACTTGAGTGGATAGCGTCCTGCGGGGTAGCGAGAATCACTTCTGCGACTTTACGCTCTGATTTGCTAAGGTGTTCCAGCTGAGTCTGGATTTTTTCCAGCATATTCATCGTTAACAGGCACTCATGGATTTTGTCGATTTCTGAAAGCGAAGAAACCGAGACGGGTTTTAGCAAGAATATACGCTTGCCATCTCCGTGAAGGGCAGGGAAACGAGCTTGAATTTGTTGTTTTTTTTCATTACATGATCGCGGTCTAACTTTAGGTAAGATCCTGGCACAGAGAAAAAAGTTATTAAATTTCACTCAGGGACGGAAAAGAGCCTGCCTGCCGCGCAAATTCCGTCCTGAGCACGATCGGACAACCTCCGGTTGTTTACGTTAATTCATAAACGGCAGTACATTGCTTTGTAATTAAATTACACGAGCGACCCGGTACAAGATACCCGAAACGAGGAGAACGACATGGCGGTAACACAGACAGCTCAGGCATGTGACCTGGTGATTTTCGGCGCAAAAGGCGACCTTGCGCGTCGAAAACTGCTGCCATCCCTGTATCAACTGGAAAAAGCGGGTCAGATCCATCCGGAGACCCGTATTCTGGGCGTTGGCCGCGCTGACTGGAGCAAAGAGGCGTACACCAAAGTGGTACGCGAAGCGCTCGAAACCTTCATGAAAGAGAAGATTGACGAAAGCCTGTGGGACAAACTGAGCAGCCGTCTTGATTTCTGCAATCTGGATGTGAACGACACTTCAGCTTTTAACACGCTAGGTAAAAAGCTCGACCAGCAAAAGCGCGTCACCATTAACTATTTTGCGATGCCGCCGAGCACCTTCGGCGCAATCTGCAAAGGCCTGGGCAAAGCGAAACTGAACGCCAAGCCTGCGCGTGTGGTGATGGAAAAACCTCTGGGCACTTCACTTGCGACTTCTCAGGAAATCAACGATCAGGTTGGGGAGTATTTTGAAGAGTGCCAGGTATATCGCATCGACCATTATTTAGGTAAAGAGACGGTGCTCAACCTGCTGGCGCTGCGTTTTGCTAACTCCCTGTTTGCTAATAACTGGGATAACAAAACCATCGATCATGTGGAAATTACCGTAGCTGAAGAAGTGGGTATCGAAGGTCGCTGGGGTTACTTTGACCAGGCCGGCCAGATGCGCGACATGATTCAGAACCACCTGTTGCAAATCCTCTGCATGATCGCTATGTCGCCGCCATCCGATCTCACCGCGGACCACATTCGCGACGAGAAAGTGAAAGTTCTGCAATCTCTGCGCCGTATCGATCGCAGCAACGTGCGTGAGAAAACCGTGCGTGGTCAGTACACCGCAGGCTTTGCGCAGGGCAAAAAAGTGCCGGGCTATCTGGAAGAAGAGGGCGCGAACAAGTCGAGCAGCACCGAAACCTTTGTCGCTATCCGCGTTGATATCGACAACTGGCGTTGGGCGGGCGTCCCTTTCTATCTGCGCACGGGTAAACGCC
>DALYUA010000371.1:2319-3647 GCA_031993245.1 Buttiauxella sp.
AAACGCCTGCCGGCCACATGTTCTGAAGTCGTGGTTTACTTCAACAGCCCGGCGCTGAACCTGTTCAAAGATTCCTGGCAGGATCTGCCGCAGAACAAGCTGACCATTCGCCTGCAGCCGGACGAAGGCGTGGATATCCAGGTGCTGAATAAGGTGCCGGGTCTGGATCATAAACACAACCTGCAAACCACCAAGCTGGATCTGAGCTACTCGGAAACGTTCAATGAGTCCCATCTGGCGGATGCTTACGAGCGCCTGCTGCTTGAAACCATGCGCGGGATTCAGGCGCTGTTCGTGCGTCGCGATGAGGTGGAAGCGGCCTGGAAATGGGTCGACTCAATCACCGAAGCCTGGGCTGCGGATAACGATGCGCCAAAACCCTACCAGGCGGGAACCTGGGGTCCGGTGGCCTCCGTTGCGATGATCACCCGCGACGGCCGCTCATGGAATGAGTTTGAGTAAGTAACAGGTGATTACCGGCCATAAAGAGATACAGCTTTACCGGTAACATGATCTAACTCAGATGTGGTAGAAGTTTTTGTAATTAAAAGCCCCGGCTGGATTCACCAGCGGGGCTTTTTTATTTACACTAGCCGCAGCGATTTTGCCCTGAGGCCAGGAAGAACGGCTTATTCTCTATTAAAAAGCCGCTAGTTTCTTTTACCTGCGCACTGCGACGGCAACCACATTATGAGGTCCCTGTATGAATCAAAATTTGTTACGCGTAACAAAACGCATTGTTGAGCGCTCAAAAGAGACTCGCGCAGCCTACCTGGCACGCATCACTCAAGCGAAGAGCAACACGGTACATCGCTCCGAACTGGCGTGCGGTAACCTGGCCCACGGTTTTGCCGCCTGTCAGCCGGAAGATAAGGCCGCGCTGAAAAGCATGCTGCGTAACAATATCGCGATTATCACCTCCTATAACGACATGCTCTCCGCGCATCAGCCGTACGAGAACTATCCCGATCAAATCCGCAAGGCGCTGCATTCTGTGGGCGCAGTGGGGCAGGTTGCGGGCGGCGTACCGGCAATGTGCGATGGCGTAACCCAGGGCCAGGACGGGATGGAGCTTTCCCTGCTGAGTCGCGAAGTTATCGCCATGTCTACCGCAGTAGGCCTGTCCCATAACATGTTCGACGGCGCGCTGTACCTTGGCGTATGCGATAAGATTGTCCCGGGTCTGGCCATGGCCGCTCTCTCTTTTGGTCATCTGCCGGCGGTCTTTGTCCCGTCAGGCCCCATGGCCAGCGGTTTAGCCAACAAAGAAAAGGTGCGCATCCGCCAGCTTTACGCCGAAGGCAAAGTTGACCGCAACGCGCTGCTGG